>DASXVO010000086.1 GCA_036504215.1 Vicinamibacterales bacterium
CTCGGTTGAACGGGGGGGGCGGGGCCAGGCCCCGCCCCCGTGGTGATGCTCAGAAGACCAGCTTGACGGCGACCTGGAACTCCCTCGGCAGGTTGTCCTGGGACGTGGCGATGCCAAAATTCGACGACTTCGGATCGAGGCTCACGCCACCCCAATAGATCTGGTTGAACGCGTTGAGGACCTCTGCGCGGAATTCGAGACGCATGCGGCCCTTGAGAGGCGTGCGCTTGATGAACGAGATGTTCCACTCGTTCAGCAGCGGCGTGCGCAGCCCATCGATGCGCTGCGGGAACGTGCGGACGTTGTTCGACAGGCTGATGCGCGAGTCGTTCCGCTGCTTCGCCGGGTCGACCACTCCGTTTGTCTGCACCGCCGCGTCGGCGAAGTAGAAACCGGTCGTGTCGAATACCGGGAGCCCGCTCCTGGCCTGCGACCAGTCCACCTTCAACGAGTTGGGATCCCCGTTGAAGTAGAGGTTGCCCAGCGTGTCGGTGATCGGCCGGCCGCGCTGGATCTGGAACGCGGCATTGACGCTCCAGCCGGCGACGAGCCCGTTCACCACCTTGTGCGACGCCTTGAAGGGCAGCTCCCACACGAAGCTGCCGGCGACGCGGTGCGGCGTGTCGTTGCGCCCGACGTTGTGCTGGTAGTTGGGGTCGGTCGCGTTCAGCCGCAGCAGGTCTTCGCGCAGGCGGGAGAACGTGTAGTTGACGTCGACCGAGTAGCCCTTCGCGAAGCGCCTGGTGAAGTTCAGGAGGACGGAGTCGTACTGCGTCGTTCCGTCGTACAACTGCCCCGTCACGCCGGTGAACTGCGGGTACGCCCGCAACAACTGGTTGGCCTGAACGGTCTTGCTGTTCAGGCTCACGCCGGGGATCTGGTTCACGAACGGGTTGGTGACGTTGCGGCTCAACTGGTCGATGACCGCCTGATCGCGCACCTGGCTGGTGGACAGGAACTGGGCCGGAATCGCGTTCATGTCCAGGCTCGTCTTCTGGTCGTAGCCCCGGTTGGCGACGTACGACGCCTCGACGACCCAGCTGCCCCGCAGCTCGCGCTGCAGGCTCACCGCCCATCGCAGGGAGCGGCCCGTCTTTCGCGTCGTCGGTGTGAACGTGATGCTGCGGCCGAGATACGTCGCCACGCCCTGGCTGTTGCCGGCCGGCTGGAGCAGGCCGCCCGGCCACGGATTCTGCGCGCTGGCGTTGAAGGTCAGCCCGCTGTCGGGGGTCACCGAGATTTGCGTGGACTGCGCGTACCCGTACTGCTGGACGCCGTCGATGACGAACGGCATGCTGTACAGGCCGATGCCTCCTCGGAGCACCGTCTTCTCGTCGATCCGATAGGCGAAGCCCGCCCGCGGCTGGAAGTTCGTCTTGTCCGGATTCCAGAACCTCGGGTTGTCGGCGCTCGTGTACTGCAGGCCACCCTGCACCTTGAAATCGCTCGCCGGCCGCTCCGGAATGGGGCTCGCCGCGTAAGCGGTCTGGACCGCGGGGGCGATGGCCTGCGCGGCGTTCGGATCGAAGCCGCGGATGTTCCGGTTCTGGATCTCCAGGGGAGCCAGTTCGTAGTCGTAGCGGAGGCCGACGTTCAGCGTCAGCTTGGGGCTCACCCGCCAGTCGTCCTGCACGAACATCGCGTGGTACCAGGACCTGGCGTCGCTGTCCGTGTCGATGTCGATGTTGTTGCCGTTTGGCAGGCCGAGCAGGAAGGCAGCCCACTTCTGTCCGATTGGCGCCGACGACGACGAACTGGTGGCCCGGGTGTAGTCGGCCGTGAAGTTCCACTGTCCGCCCGGGTTGCCCGCGGCCGCCGAGAACTCACGGTAGCGCCGGACGTCGTACCCGGCCCGAACCGAGTGGTTCCCGAAGATCTTCGTCATGGTCGCCTGCGCGGAGAAGATGTCGTCCTGGCTCCAGCTGCCCCAATTGTTGCCGAGGTCGCTCACGTCGCCGATTTGGAAGCGGGGCAGGTACGAGATGCCCTTCAGCTGGCCCACCGTCTGCGCGGAGAACCCCAGCGATGCCATGTCGACGTTCCCCTGGGAGGGGCGGATGTCGTGCTGTTCGAACCGCGACCAGCCTCCGCGGACGTTGAGCAGCGTCGACGAGGTAATCGTGTAGGTGTGGTCGGCCGAAATGCCGTAGTTGGTCCGGTACAGGTTGTTGCCCGTCGGCACGATGCCGTTGACCGCGCCGCTCCACTGGCTCCGCTCTTCGTGGCGCTGGTTGTAGACGTAGCGCACGAAGACCCGCTGCTTGTCGGTCAAGGTGTGGTCGACGCGACCGGAGAACGAGTTGAACGCGTCGGTGCGCAGTTGCGGGCTGGAGAAGTTGTTGCGGCCCTGCGAGTCGCCCGCCTGGTTCGGCGCCGGAAAGTACTTCATGTACGCGAGGGCGACGGGGCTGATGCGATCCAGGGGGATCACGTTGTTCTTGAACGGCTGGCGCACGATGACCGACCCCTGCTTCTTCGCGGTGAAGGGGTCATAGATCTGGATGCCGAGCGGCAGCAGGTACGACAGGTCGCCGCGCCGCATGGCGTCGGTCGGAACGGTGAACTGGTCGGGCTCGGGGAACCGGTCGTTCAGCCGTTCGTACGACGCGAAGAAGAACGTTTTGTCCCGGCGGACCGGGCCGCCCGCGGTGCCGCCCCATCGGTAGTACGACATGTCGGCCTTCGGCTTGCCGGCCTTCTCGAGGAAGAAGTCGTTCGAGGCGAGCTTGTCGTTGCGCAGGAACGCGTAGGCAGTGCCTTTGAGGGCGTTCGTCCCGCTCTTGAGGGCGACGTTCACGGTCGCGCCGGCCGTGTGCCCTTGCTGGGCGTCGAACGTCGTCGTCTCGACCTTGAATTCCTGCACGGCGTCCGACGGCGGCACGTACGCCACGCGCCAGCCCTCGCCCGTGGTCCGGTTCCCGGTGTTGGGCGCACCGTCGAGCGTGAACTCGTTCCCGCCCGGAGCCCCTGCCGACGCGATCGCCGAGGTGCCGCTGTTGTCGAACGGGCGGGCGAACTTGAGGTCGCCGAAGAAGACCGTGCCCGGCGCGAGGCGGGAGAGCACGAACGGGTTCCCGTCGCCGAGCGGCAGCGAGGATACGCGCCTCTCGTCGACGATCTGCCCGAGCGATCCGCTCTCGGTCTGGAGCAACTGCGTCTCCGCCCGGACCTCGATCGTCTCGGTGAGCCCGCCCGGATGCAGCTCGAAGTTCAGCTCCAGCCGGTCGGCGATCTGCACCTGCACCCGGCGCGCCTCCTTGCGGAAACCCATGAGCTCTACGTCCACCTCGTACTCGCCCGGCTGGAGGTACGAGAGGTTGAAGACGCCGTGGGCGTTGGTGACCGACGTCGCGGTGACGTTGGTGGCGATGTTGCGGGCCGTGACGGTCGCGCCGGGAATGATGGCCTTGGTCGCGTCGGCCACGCGACCGCTGATCGACCCGCGGAACTCCTGCGCGTTGGCCGGGGCCAGGAGCAGGAGTGAGCAAACTGCGACGAGGGCGACGAACGCCGAGTGTCGGTACACATGACGGTTCACAATCAACCCCCCTTTGGCGTGCAGTTCTGTTATCGATACGTCTCGATGAAGTCCTGATACGCCGCTTCCGCGCGGTCCGCGGTTGCGATGTCCGAGAGAACCAGCACGCGGTGCCGGAACGTCACGCTCGCGCCAGGAGCGAGCGCGAAATTCAGCGTCTCCTTCCCGTCACTGAGCGCCTTCTGCCCGAGCGGGTTCGCCGCGAACAGCCCGTAGCCCCGCGCGTGCCAGTACGTTGGAAAGCCCGGATTCGACGGATGATCGAGGATGGCGATGGTGACGGGCTCGTCGCCCACCCGTCCGCTCAGCGTGCACCACCGACCCCGGGTGCCCCAGACGGCCTCACCCTTCTTGCCCTCGCTGGTCAGGTACATGCCGCTGACGCCGGTGTTGTCCATCGCCTTGACGGTCGTCGCGCGCCCGCTGGCGTCTGTGAACACGTCGGGCTTGTTCGACGGCAGTTCGAGCGCCCGCGCCACGCGGAGGCCGATCACTCCCTCCTTGTTGTCGGCCAGGGCCACGCGGTCGGCGAGCGCCTCGAGCCGCGTGATGCGGTCCACGCTCCGCCACCCAGGCCCTCCTCGGAAAACGAACCGCGCGTGCTCGCGGATGACGACCTTGCCGTCGTCCATGACCCAGTCCATGTCGGTTTCGAGTTCACCCCTGTCCGACCCGCTGCGAACCGCCGTGACGGCCCGGTGCACGATGGTGCCCATCTTCGGCCGATCCTGCGGCTTGATGGCGTCCGAGTTGTTCCAGAAGTCGATGCCGTTCACGTCGCCATAGTTGAACCACAGGCCGACGTGGTGCGGATGATCCACGCGCTCGCCCGGACGCGGGTCGAGCGGGAAGCCGCGCGTCACCAGGGTTCCCTTCGCGCTGCGGAGCGGGTAGAGCACCGGCTTCTTGAGGGTCACCGGGTAGATGTACGACGTGAACGGCTGGCCATCCACCAACACATCCACCCGCTGCGTCGCGTCGTCACGGACCAGGCGGACGCCTTTTTCGTCGGCGGCCGAGCCGGCCGCGGCCACGCACCAGGCCACGACGGCGAGCAGGACGCCGAGGCGCATGGCGGTCCTGAGCGTCGATGTCTGCTCAGCCATGGGACGGCGTGCCCCCCACCACGACTTCCTGCTTCGCATCGTCGAAGGTGACGCGCTGGCCCGTCTGGATCGCGGCGATCGTCATGCAGAGGGCAACCGAGTGGCTGTAGCCCGCCTCGACGTCGGCATTCGGGGTCTTGCGGCTGCGCACGCACTCCATCCAGTTGCGCATGTTGGCACTGGTCGCGCTGTCGGCGCCGGTGTCGGCAGCCGTCTCCACGGCGGCTGCCTTCTCGACGAGCGTCTGTTCGGCGAGCAGGTTGGCCGGAAGCCCCATGGCGGTCGCCTCCCTCTCGCGGAGCCCGCCGCCTGGCGTCACACGGTTCTTGTCCAGGTCGAGGGTCCCGCCGTTGGAGTAGTAGAGTTCCTTGGTGCCACCCGCCGAATTCGTCATGCGCGATGAGTAGACGACCTGGAACCCCTTGGCCGGGTCGTTGAGCGGGCCGTAGTCGAACACCGCCGTCATGGTGTCCCAATTGCGGCGGCCGTCCTTCCAGACGTAGATGCCGCCGTTCGCGACGACACTTCGGGGCCGCGGGAAGCCGGTGAACCAGTGGACCGTGTCGATCTGGTGGACCAGCCACTGGTCCGGGATGCCGGACGAGTACGGCCAGAACAGCCTGAACTCGAGGTACTTCCTCGGATCGAAGGGCTCGACCGGCCGATTGAGGAGGTACCGCTTCCAGTCGGTGTCCTGTTCGCGAAGCTGCTTGACGAGCGCCGGCCGCCGCCACCGTCCGGGCTGGTTGACGTTCCAGCTCATCTCGACCATGACGATCTCGCCGAACTTCCCGGAGCGGATGAAGTCGTACGCCCGCTGGTAGACGGCTTCGCTCCGTCGCTGGGTCCCGATCTGCACGATCTTGCCCGTCTCCTTCACCGCCTGCCGGATCGCCCTGGCGTCAGCCATGGTGTTGGCGAGCGGTTTCTCGACATAGGCGTCGCGTCCGGCTCGGACCGCTTCGACGCCGTGCAAGGCGTGCTGGAAGTCGGCCGTGGCGACGATGACGGCATCGACGTCCTTGCGCGCGTAGAGTTCGTCGTTGTTGCGCACCGCGATCAGCCGCTTGCCGGTCAGCTTCTCCAAGTGCGAGACGGCTTCGTCCCTCCGCTGGCTCCAGATGTCGGATACCGCCACGAATTCGAAATTCAGGGCCTCGGCCTGCTTGAGGAACGCAGGAACGAGGGCGGAACGGCAACGGTCGGAGAACCCGACGATGCCAACCCGGACACGATCATTCGCACCGAGAATGCGGGCGTAGCTCGATGCGCTCGACGCGACCACCGCGCCGACCGCCCCCGCCCCGGTTGCCTTCATGAACGTCCGCCGCGAGACATCGGACATGCACTACCTCCTCCACGCATACAAGACGACAAACCACTGCCTGGCCGAATCGACCAGGCCAAGACCGTTCAGGGGCACGACGCTTCGCGGGCGTCGGACCGTGGGCCGCCCGCGTCTTCCAAGTCCCGCCGCCACTCAACGAGCAACGTCCGATTGATGTGAGCGACAGGGGACGACAACCGCCGGCAAGGGTTCGCGCGCGTTCGACGACCAATCCGCGTATCCGGAACTCCGCCGTTCAATGGCACGAGAACACGCGCGCCGACCGTGGCGCGAGGTTCAACGACAGTACGTTCCGACGGCCGAGCGACTCACCCGTCCACAGATCGGTTACCTCCGAGTGGCGAGGCAGCCTCGAGGTGATCGTCTGCGGGAGGTCATACCAGTTCAGGAAACAGACATGACGCCTGTCCGGAAAACGAATGACGCCAATCTGTAGCGAGTCGTCTTCGAACTCCGCGGCAAGACCAGTCGGCGGCAGCAGCCTCCGCAGAATGGCCAGGCGATCCGCGGACAGCCTCGTCAGATCGTCGCCGGACAGGACCATGCCGCCGCTCGCGTACACGACCGCCGCGTGGAACAGGAACTCATTCTCCGGGAGGTCCCCGATGAGAACGATGGCGTCCGGGTCGTTCCACCACAGGCGACCGTTCTGCCAGTTGCGGCTGAGGTTTTGGCGCCCGGTGCTCGCGATGCGATCCCAGGACCGCTTGATGTCGTTGGAGCTGCGCGAGCCGTGGATCGTCCCGATCGAAGGCCAGATCGGGTGATTGCAGCCCAGGAGGAACGCGTCGCCGGCGCCGCGCGCGATGGCCTGCATACCGCGGCGGTAGGCCTCCACCCGCGTGGCACGCGGGTCGTGGAACCGCCCGCCGTGCATGGCGCCCCAGAAATTCGCGTCGAGCTTGAAGTACGTGCAGCCCCAGGCGTTGCGCATCGTGCGGAAGAGGCGCTCGAAGTGCTGTTGCACCTCGGGGTGGGTGCCATCGAGCGCATACCAGGGGCCGCGACGCCACCCCCCGAACGTGACACGGTCGGCCCGCAGCGGCTCGCCGGCGTCGTCGGCGATGAACCAGCCGGGGTGCTCCTGGAAGACGTGCGAGCCGGCCTCCGCCACGAACGGCGCAACCCAGATCGCGGGCTCGAAGCCACGCCCGCGGATGTGCTCGAGCACCGTCTGCACGCCTCCCTCGAACGCGGGGCCCGATTCGAGCCAGTCGCCCATGGCGCGCTGGTACCCGTCGTCGATCTGGATGTAGCGCAGGCCCGGGACCGTCTTGGCGATCGCATCGAGATTGTCGAGAACCTGTCGGGCGGTGACCTTCGGCCCGAAGCAGTACCAAGAACACCAGCCCGTCGGCGGTAGGGGGGCCGGCGGGCGCGGGTGGTTCCTGGCCAGCCGCGCCGCGACATCGTCGAGCAGCCTGGAGCGGTCGGGCCCGACCGCAAACATGAACTCCTCGAGCGGCCACGCCTCACCCGGCCGGATCTCGAGTCCCTCGGCCTCGAGTACCACCTGGACCGACGACGCCCGCACCTGGAGCCGCCCGCTGAAGCGGGCGCACGAGGTGAACGCGAGCACGCTGGTCGGCTGGCCGGGCGGCGTGAGGGTGATGAGGCCGTAGAAGGCGCGGGCCCCCTCCGGCTGCGGAATCTTGTAGTGGCCGACGTCGGTGTACGAGCTCAAGCCGACCGGGTGCCCGAGCGTTCCGCCGGTCTGCGTGAGCATTTGGAACCCCTCGCCGTAGAAACGCGTGTCGGGCGGCACGGTCAGCGGCACGTCGAACAGCACGATCTCGTTCAGACGAACCGCGGCCCGCCCGCGGTGAACGGCGCGCGCGCTGCAGAACGGTCCGTTCCAGTTGCGGACGACCTCGATCTCCGCCGCCTGCGTGCCGTCGATCCCGATCGCAGAGGCTGGCGAACGGACCAATGCCAGCCGATCGAGGCCAGGCCGGCCGGCGCGACCGACGCTGGCGAGGCCGGCGAGCGCCGGAGATGCCAGCGCAACCTGGAGGAACGCGCGGCGCGACGGCTTGGCAGGCCGGCCGACGGCCCCATCCGCGGGGTCTGCCGGTACGGCAACACGCGCTCGTTCACCGGTCACAGCACTGCCCCCCAGGCGATGCGCCGCACGACTCTCGCACGACGAGGCGAGGTTCCACGATGACCCGACGGGTCCGGGTCTGCGACGGGTCAGCCAGATGGGCGAGGAGCAACGTCGCCGCGTGCCGGCCGACCTCCTCCCTGGACCAGCTCACCGTCGTCAGCGGCACGCGCAGCAGGTCCCCCAGCTTGATGTCGCCGGCCCCGACCACGGCAACGTCTCTCGGAACCCGGAGCCCGGCCTCCCAGATGGCCTTCAAGGCACCAATCGCGACCGGGTCGTTCACGGCGAAGACAGCGTCGATCCTCGGACGGACGCCCAGCAGGCGCTTCATCGCCCGGTAGCCATCGATCTCCATGAACCCCGTCCGCTCCAGCCACACCCCGGCCGGCCGGACGCCCCGCGCGCGCAAGGCGTCGCGCCAGCCGCGCAGCCTGCGCCTGGCGTGGGCGAGCGGGGGGCCGCCGATGTGCGCGATGGCCCGGTGGCCGAGATCGAGAAGGTGCGAGGTGGCGAGGCGGCCGACGCGGACGTCGTCGGTCAGCACCCGGTGGCAGGGGATCTCGGGGTGGTCATCGCGGTCGATCATGACGAGCCCCGTGCCCCCGCGGGTGAGCTGGAGGAGGACGTCGCCGTTGTTCGACGCGCGGGCGGCGGCGAGCACGACGCCGTCCACCTGGCGGCCGCGCAGCAACTGGAGGTCGGCGCGCTCCTTGCGGGCGTCCTCGTTCGAGTTGCACAGCAGCACGCCGTACCCGCTGGCGCTGGCGATCGGCTCGATCCCGGCGACGATTTCGGCGAAGAACGAGTGCATCAGCTCCGGCACGACGACGCCGAGGGTGTGGGTGCGGCGCAGGGAGAGGTTGCGCGCGAGAACGTTACGCTGGTAGCCGAGTTCCTCGACCTTGGCGAGAACCCGGGCGCGGGTACCGGGACCGATATCCCCACGGTTGTTCAGGACCTTCGAAACCGTCGTGACCGAGACCCCGAGCGCAATGGCGACCCGCTTCATCGTGGGAGGCGGCATCGATCTCCTTTAGCGCTAAAGTCCGTTCACTTTAACGATGAAGTCGATTGACTTGCTGAGCGGCGGCATGGTATCACATCCGCCACCGTCGGAACCACGGGATAGTCGATGGGGGACGCCAGCCGGTCGGCCGGCGATTTCTCCTCGTGCGTCACGCGTTCACCCGCAACCGGGAATTCATCATGAGCCGTTCTATGCGGCTCGCGCCGAGCGGCACCTCTCTTTCTCCGGCACCTGCGCCAAGGCCACAGCGGCCTGCACACACGGCTCCCGTGACCATGGAGGACCACGAATGATCGACCGACCCTCGCGACGCAGCGCACTGAAACTCCTGGCGGCATCCGGACTCGGCACGGCCGTCGCCGCGCGAGCCGCCGACGCTCACCTGGCGGCGCAGGCGCCGACGCCAGCCCCGCCACCCGACTCGTCCGCGCAGGCGGCCGACCGGGATCGCCGTCTGAAGTGGTGGCACGACGCGCGCTTCGGCATGTTCATCCACTGGGGGGCCTACAGCGTCATCGGCCGCCACGAGTGGGCGATGGAGAACGAGGCCATCCCCGTCGGCGAGTACGAGCAGGTCGCCAGGCGCTTCCAGCCGAAGCCGAATGCCGCACGCGAGTGGGCGAAGCTCGCCCGCCGCGCCGGCCAGAAGTACATGGTGATGACGACGAAGCACCACGAGGGGTTCTGCCTGTTCGACACGAAGACGACCGGGTACTGCGCCTCGAAGATGGGCCCGGGCCGCGACCTGGTCCGCGAATACGTCGATGCGGTGCGGGCCGAGGGCCTCCGGGTCGGCTTGTACTACTCGCTGATGGACTGGCACCACCCCGACGGCGCGCGCTGCGCCACCGACGAGGCGGCCCGGCGGCGCTTGGTCGACTATATCCACACCCACATCCGCGAGTTGATGACCAACTACGGAAAGATCGACGTCCTGTGGTACGACGTCGCCTGGCCCCTCGACGCCGCCGGCTGGGAGTCTGAGCGGATGAACGAGATGGTCTTCAAGCTCCAGCCCGACATTCTCGTCAACAACCGCAACAAGCTGCGCGGCGACTTCACCACGCCCGAGCAGCGGATCCAGGCGGCCGGGCAGGGCTACGCCTGGGAATCCTGCATGACGATGAACGGAAGCTGGGGCTACCATGCCGCCGACGACGACTGGAAGACGCCCAAGCAGATCGTGCGGAACCTGATCACGTGCTGTCGCGATGGCGGCAACTACCTGCTCAACATCGGTCCTCGCGGCGACGGCTCGGTGCCCGAACCGTCCATCCGGACACTCGAGGCCGTCGGGTCCTGGCTGGAGCGCAACGGGGAGTCGATCTATGCGAGCGATCGATGCCAGCCGAGCCGGTCGGCGTATGCGACCTACAGCCGGAAGGGGAACACCCTCTTCATGCACGTCCACGCGTGGCCCGGCGACACCGCGGTGATGGCGGGGCTCCTCGTCCGGGTCAAGTCGGCCAGGCTGCTCGCCACCGGCCGGGCGGTCGCGTTCGAGCAGGACCCGTTGCGGGTCCGGTTCACCGGGCTCCCGGTGCAGGCGCCGGACACGCCGGTCACGACGATCGCGATCGAGTGCGACGCGGAGCCGAAGCAGGACCAATACGTGGTGCGGAACGGGCGCGAACGGGCGACGTAACGCTGTTCCTGCGCGTCGACGGAGCCTGGGGCGCCGAGATCACGGTATCCGGCGGCGATTCGGCCTCCGGCGGCCGGCGGGGTCGACAGAGACAATCATGAGCGACACGAGAAGAGGCTTGTTCATCACCGGCGACGGAAGAAACCTCGCCTTGACGTTCGTCCTCGTCAGCTCCCTGTTCCTGCTCTGGGGGCTCTGCAACGGGATGATCGACGTGATGGACAAGCACTTCCAGACGGAACTGCACCTCAGCAAGTCGCAGTCCGCGTGGGTCCAGTTCGCACACTATCTCGGGTACTTCCTGATGGCGATGCCCGCTGGCTGGCTGGCGACCCGGCTCGGGTACAAGGGCGGCATCATCAGCGGTCTCCTGATGGTGGCGCTCGGCGGGTTCTGGTTCCTCCCCGCCACGCACATCAACGCCCTCGCCCAGGCGGGCAGCGTCTCTCCGACGACCGCGTTTGTCGGCTACCTCGCGGGCGTCTGCGCCATCGCCGCGGGGCTCACGTTCCTGGAGACCGTCGCCAACCCCTACACCACGGTGCTCGGACCGCCGCAATTCGCGGCCACGCGCATCAACCTCGCGCAATCCTGCAACGGGGTCGGGTGGATCTTCGGCCCCATCATCGGCGGGATGTTCTTCTACTCGACCGACGCGGCGGGCCGGAGCACCGGCAGCGAGACGCTGTACATCCCATATGTCGTCGTGGCGATCGTCGTGGTCGTCCTGGCGATCGTCTTCGCGTTCGCCGACATCCCGGACATCGAGGCCGAGGACGACTACCATCTCGACGACGGCGCGGCCGGCCCGGCGCACTCAATCTGGCGCCACCCGCACTTCGTGATGGCCGTGGCCGCCCAGTTCTTCTACGTGGCCGCGCAGGCCGGCATCTTCAGCTTCTTCATCAACTACATGACGGCCGAAGTGCCGCCCATTCCCGCTTCCTGGCGCTCGGACCTCCTGCGGAGCTGGTTCGAGTCGGGCCAGGCAGGGGCCCTCCGTCTCAGCGACCGGGGCGCGGCCAACCTGGCCTCGATCGGCTTCGTGTGTTTCCTCGTCGGCCGGTTCACCGGCGCGGGCCTGTTGAAGAAGTTCGCCGCCCACAGGGTACTCGCGCTCTACGGTGTCCTGAACGTCGTCGCCTGCTTTCTGGTGTTCCTGAAGCTCGGCTGGCTGTCGGTGGCGTGCGTGTTCGCCAGCTACTTCTTCATGTCGATCATGTTCCCGACGATCTTCGCGCTCGGGATCTTCGGCCTTGGCGCCCGTGCCAAGAAGGCCTCCGCCTACATCGTCATGGCGATCATGGGCGGCGCCATCCTGCCGAAGTTGATGGGGCACGTGGCCGACCAGTACGACATGTCGCGCGGCTTCATCGTGCCGATGGTGTGCTTCGCCTTCGTGGCGTTCTACGGGCACTGGTGGCCGAAGGTCAGCGGCGTGGAGTCGATGACGGCGCCGAAGCCAGACGCCGCCCGATGAATGCGGCGCGCGCCGCACGCCTCAGCCGGCGCCCGCGTCGTGCCCGGGCGTCGGAATTTCAGGAGGGTGTCAGTCATGGGTGCCAATTTCCCGCTTCCCGAGGCCATCGCGAACACGCGCGCTACCGCCCGCCCGCCGAAGATCGGCATCCGTCCGGTCATCGACGGGCGCCGCAGGGGCGTACGCGAGTCGCTGGAACACCAGGTCATGGCGATGGCCCGCTCCGCCGCAACGCTCTACGAGAGAGACCTCCGGCATCCCGACGGGCGGGCGGTCGAGTGCGTGGTCGCGGACACGTGCATCGGCGGCGTGGCCGAGGCATCGGCGTGCGCGGAGCAGTTCGCACGCGCGGGCGTTGGCGTCAGCCTGACCGTCACGCCGTGCTGGTGCTACGGCACCGAGGTGATGGATGCCGATCCGGTGACGCCGAAGGGCGTGTGGGGATTCAACGGCACGGAGCGGCCAGGCGCGGTCTACCTGGCGGCCGCGCTCGCGGGCTACGCGCAGAAGGGACTCCCGGCGTTCGGCATCTACGGGCGCGACGTCCAGGACAAGGACGACACGACGATTCCCGAGGATGCCCGGCGCAAGCTGTTGCTGTTCGCGCGCGCGGGCCTCGCCGTGGCGCGGATGCGGGGACAGTCGTACCTGAGCATCGGCGGCACGAGCATGGGCATCGCGGGCAGCATCGTGGACCAGGACTTCCTTCAGAGCTACCTCGGGATGCGAACCGAGGCGGTTGACATGTCCGAAATCGTACGCCGGATGGAGGAGGGCATCTTCGACCGCGCCGAGTTCGACGCGGCGCTGGCCTGGGTGAAGGCGCACTGCCGCGAGGGTGCCGACGCCAATCCAGCGTCGAAGCAGGCCAGCCGGGCACGCAAGGACGCGGAGTGGGAGACGTGCGTCCAGTGCGCGATAATCGTGCGCGACCTGATGGTCGGGAACCCCCGCCTGCGCGAGGCGGGATGGGACGAGGAATCGCTCGGCCATCACGCACTGGTGGCCGGATTCCAGGGGCAGCGGGCCTGGACCGATCACTGGCCGAACGGCGATTTCCTCGAGTCGATGCTCAACTCCAGCTTCGACTGGACCGGGATCCGTCAGCCGTTCATCGTCGCGACCGAGAACGACTCGCTCAACGGCGTGGCGATGCTGTTCGGTCACCTCCTCACGGCGACGGCCAGCCTCTTCGCCGACGTGCGGACCTTCTGGAGCCCGGCGGCGGTCAGGCGGGTCACCGGATCCGAGTTGGCCGGCAGGGCGGCAGCGGGCGTCATCCACCTGCTCAACTCCGGTGCCGCGGCGCTCGACGCCAGCGGACGCCTCGCGCGAGGGGGCCAGCCGTGCATGAAGCCGTTCTGGGAGATCACCGAGGAGGAAGCCGACGCCTGCCTGCGCGCCACCACGTGGTGCCCCGCCGTGCGCGACTACTTCCGTGGAGGCGGCTATTCGAGCCGGTTCGTCACCTGCGGCGAGTGGCCCCTGACGATGATTCGGGTGAACATGGTGAAGGGCCTCGGCCCGGTGCTCCAGTTGGCCGAGGGCTGGACCGTCGATCTCCCCGACCAGGTCCATGCGGCCCTCGACGCGCGCACCGACCCCACCTGGCCGACCACGTGGTTCGCGCCGAAACTGACCGGCAGCGGGGCCTTCACCGACGCGTACAGCGTGATGGCCAACTGGGGGGCCAACCACGCGGCGGCCACCTACGGGCACATCGGCGATCAGGTGCTCGCCCTGGCGTCGATGCTCCGCATACCGGTCAACATGCACAACGTCGAAGCCGGTCGAATCTTCAGGCCGGCCTCGTGGAGTGCCTTCGGCACCAGCGATCCCGAGGGGGCGGACTACCGCGCCTGCGCCGCCTACGGACCGCTGTACGCCTGACGCGGGAGAAGGTATGTTCATCCTCCGAACGTTCGCGTGCGTGGCGCTCGCCGCCTTCCCCGTTCTCGCCCAGCCCGCCCGGCCGACCCCGCCGACCGGGGCGCTGGCGGACTACCATGTCCACGTGAAGGGCGGCCTCACGCTCGACGACGCCCTCAGCCGATCGAGCCAGACCGGCATCCGCTACGGCATCGTCATCAACGGCGGCCTGGGTTTCCCGGTGAGCAGCGACGAGGGGCTCGAGGCCTTTCTTCGCGAGATGCGCGGAAAGCCGGCCTTCGTGGCGTTCCAGGCCGAGGGCCGCGAATGGGTGCGCCTCTTCTCCAGGCGGACGCTCGAGAAATTCGACTACGTCTTCACGGACGCGATGACGTGGACCGACGACAGCGGCAGGCGCATGCGGCTGTGGATCGAGGACGAAGTCGGCGCCATCGCCGACCCGCAGGCGTTCATGGATATGCTCGTCAAGCGCGCCACGGGGATCTTCGACAACGAGCCGATCGATCTCTACGTCAACCCGACGTTCCTGCCGAAGCGGATCGCGGCCGGCTATGACTCGCTCTGGACACCGGCGCGCATGCAGCGAATCGTCGACCGCCTGGCCGCGAACGGCATCGGGATGGAGATCAACAACCGATACCGCATCCCGAGCACCGCCTTCATCCGTCTGGCGAAAAGATCCGGCGTCAAGTTCGCGTGCGGCACCAACAACACCGGGCCGGACGACCTGGGCCGCAACGAGTACTGCGCCGAGATGATCCGGCAGTGTGACTTGCGCGAAGCGGACTTCTGGGTCCCGCCCGCCGACGGCAGGAAGGCGGTCCAGCGCCGGCCCTTCCCCCGTGGAGGCGACGGGCTGACGCCCGCGCGGGTGGACGCACTGCGCGCCGAGATCCGCGCCCACTTCTTCGTGCCGGACCCGCTGCCGGCGCTCGATGCGCGCACTCACCGTCGGTTCGATCCGGCGCCAGGTGTCACCGCAGAGGCTGTGAGCTATGCCACCGAGTTCGGCACGCGCGTGCCCGCCATCCTCTATCTCCCGACGCCGCTGCCCAGGGGAAGAATCCCCGCCTTCATCGTCGTCAACGGGCACGGCGGCGACAAGCACTCGTGGTACTCCTACTACACCGGCATCACGTTCGCGCGCGGCGGCGCGGCGGTACTCACTTACGATCAGGCCGGCGAGGCGGAGCGAAGCGCGCACCGCGCGTCGGGTACGCGGGACCACGATCGGATCGAGGGCGACCAGGTCCTGGCGCGCCGGCTATGCGGCCTGATGCTCACCGACGTCATGCAGGCCGTCTCGTACCTGTCGACGCGCACCGAGGTCGACCCGGCCCGGATTGGCGCCGGCGGGTACTCACTCGGGTCCTTCGTGCTCGCGCTGGCCGGGGCGGTGGAGCCGCGGCTCCGCGCCTGCGTGATGGTCGGGGGCGGCAACCTCGACGGCCGTGGCGGTTACTGGGACAAGTCGAAGCCGATGTGCCAGGGACTGCCCTACCAGTCGCTCGGATTTCTCGGCGACCGGGCGGCGGTGATCTACGCGCTGCACGCGGCGCGGGGCCCGGCGCTCGTCTGGAACGGCCGCGCCGACTCGGTCGTGAACGTGCCGGCAACGCTGGAGCCGTTCTTCGACGATCTGCGATCGCGGGTCGTGGCGCTGCGCGGGACGACCGATGGCGTCTTCGAGTTCGGCTTCGTGCCGGACGGCAGCCATCGACCCTATTTCCTGACGCGCCCGGTAGTGCTGTGGCTGGGGCTGCGGCTTGGCTTTCCGAATTGGACCGACGCCTCGATTCGCTTGATGCCCGAGACGAAGATCGGCGCGTGGGTGCGGGCGACCGGCGTGGCGGTCGACATGCAGTACGCGGCGGACGAGCGCGAGGGCGGGACGCTCGCCGTCGGCGACGGCGTCCCGGGCTACAGATGGGAAGACCTGTGCGTGTACACCCCGACCGAGTGGGAGCAGGCCAAGCGCCCGCTCGTTCTCGACACCTGGGTGGAGGCGGCGAGAGCAGCGGGCACCGGGCGCTAGCGAACCCGACAGGCGAGTGCGTTCCTCAGCATCGCGAGCGATTCGGGCGCCTGCGCGGCGAAATCCGTCGTGGACGCCTCGATGCTGAGACGCCCGGCGTAGCCGATCTTGCACAGATTCCCGAAGAATCCCGCGTAGTTCGTCTCATCCCGGCTCGACGGGTACACGCGCCCGTTCGGGTTGGCCAGGTGGGTGTGAACGATTTGCTTTCCAGCCTCGAGCAGCACGGCCGGGCTCTCCCCCTCCTCGGCCAGGTGGTAGTAGTCCACGAGGAGCCTGATCTCGGGGCGATCGACCGCGTTGACGAGCGCCAAGCCTTCGCGCGCGGTGTTGAGGATGTTCGTCTCCTGGTGACGGAGCGGCTCGATCGCGATGGTGATGCCGCGTTCCCGGGCCAGGGGGGCGATGCGTCGGCAGAAGTCCACGAGCTGGCCCACAGCCTCCTGCCGCGAGAACCCATCGGGCACGCGCCGCGCCCCGCCGCTGCCCAGGACGACCACCGACACGCCGAGCGTCTTGAGCCGGCCCAGGCACGCGCCGACGTACTCCTCCTGACGGCGCTTGTCGACATCGGGCCCGACAAGCTTGATGGCCGCCGGGATGAAGTTGTTGGCGGCGGCCACCGGGATGCGGAGGCCGGCGATGCGCGCGGCAAGCTGCCGGAACTCGTCGTCGGTCAGCGCGGCCACCTTCGACGCGGCGATCTCCACGTAGTCGAAGCCGGCCGCCTGGGCCGCCTCGAATCTGTCGGCGTCGAGGCAGACGCCGACCTGCACTCTCGACGGACCCTGCCCGAACGCCGTGCACGCCCAACACAACATCACTGCGACCGCATGTTGGAGTTTCATGAGGAGCAGCATATCAAACCGGCCATCCTGGCGATCGACCGGACGGCGAGACGGGGGTCACCTGCGCCGCGACGTCGTTCGGCACCGCGAGCGATGGAGGCCGCATCGCAGAGGTATTGAACGAATGGCGGCGTTACCATCCCAATCGTTGCTCCACCGGCTGGTTCCCTTGGCGCCGGTGGCTGGTGGTGCGCCACTCGTCGCGCATCAGACTGCCGATCTCTTTGGGCTCTGGACGACGTGGGAGGCGGAGTGCGGCGAACGATGCGGCCCACCGTTCTGGGCCGTGGTGTGGCCGGCGGCCAACGTGCTGGCAGGCTACCTGCTCGCGCACCCGGAGACGGTCTCGGGGCTTCGCGTACTCGACCTTGGATGCGGCGGCGGCATCGCCGGCATCGCCGCGGCGATGGCCGGGGCGCGATCGGTGATCGCCAACGACGTGGACGCGGTGGCCGAGCACATCGTCACGTTGAATGCCCGTGCAAACGCAGTCACCCTGACGCTCTCCGCGGAGGATTTGACCACGACGACCGAACGCGCGCCCGCGGACGTCGTCCTCGTCGCCGACATGTTCTACGAGCAGGCCCCATCGCGCGGGATGATGGCCTGGCTGCGCGCGTCGGTGTCGGCTGGCTCGCGGGTCCTGATCGCCGACGGCGGACGCCCGTTCTCCCCCACCAAGGGCCTGCTGGAGGTGTACTCCAAGCGCGTGACGGTATCGGCGGACGTCGAAGGCGTCCCGGAACGTCTCGTGCGAGTGCTCGAACTGCTCCGCTGAGCACCACCACACCATCGAAGCCGAGATTGGCGATGGCCGAGGACGAGCCGATCGTCCCTTACCGTGTAGCCCGTGATGCGATCGTCGTTGGCGGTACGGGCATCGTCCATGGGGTCTGCCGGAACGACTGCGACAGCCGGCCGCAGCTTGCGTACCAGCAGGGGACCATCTCGATATCGGGCTCGAAACGCCCGCCGCGCGTGTTGAGGCGCGAGGTGGAAGGCATCGCGGGGATCCAGACCAACCCTCGTCAGTCCCCCCCAGGTGGCGCGTACTGTCCGATGATTGCCTCGGCCACGCGGATGCCGTCGGCGGCGGCCGACGTGATGCCGCCGGCATACCCCGCACCCTCTCCCGCAGGGTAGATCCCTCCGATGCTCGCCTCGCACTGCGCCGAACGGGTCATGCGCACGGGAGAGGAACTGCGGGTTTCCACTCCGGTCAGGACGGCATCGGGCAGATCGAATCCCGCGACGCGCCGGCCGAACGCGGGCAGCGCAAGGCAAATGGTGTCGATGACGTATGGCGGCAGACAGCGGCGCAGGTCCGCGGGCAGCACGCCCGGACGGTAGCTGGCAGACACCCTGCCCAGCGCCGCGCTCGGCACGCCGCGCAACAGATCACCAACCAACTGCACCGGAGCCGCGTAACCGCCGCCGCCAAGCGCAAACGCGAGCGCTTCCCAGTGTCGCTGGAACTCGAACCCGCTCAACGGCGATTCGCCGGGGCAATCGAGCGGCGTCACGCCCACCAGCACCGCCGCGTTGGCATTGGCCGCCCCGCGGGCCGACAGGCTCATCCCGTTGGTGACCACGCCCCCCGGCTCCGATGCCGCCGCAATCACCTCACCGCCCGGACACATGCAGAAGGTATAGGCGCTCCGGCCGTTGGGCGCATGGAAGGCGAGTTTGTAGTCGGCGGGTCCCAGGCGTGGATGCCCCGCGAAGCGGCCGTATTGCGACGCGTCGATCAGCGCCTGCGGATGCTCGATGCGCACGCCCACGGAAAATGGCTTCGGCGCCAACTGGAGGCCGCTCGCGTGGAGCATGGCCACCGTGTCGCGCGCGCTGTGGCCGATGGCCAGCACGCAGACCTGCGCGGGCAGCGCTTCGCCGTGGTGAAGCCGTAGCCCGGTGAGGGCACCGTTGTCCAGCGCGAGGCCGGTCACCCGCTGCCCGAACAACACCGCCGCGCCGAGCGATTCGAGCTGGCGCCTGAGATTGACGACGATGCCGCGGAGCCGGTCGGTGCCCACGTGAGGTTTGGCCGCGAACAGGATCGAGGGGTCGGCTCCCGCCGCGACGAACTCCTGCAGGACCTTGCGGCACCGCGTGTCGTTGATGAGCGTGGTCAGTTTGCCGTCGGAGAACGTCCCCGCCCCGCCCTCGCCAAACTGCGCATTCGATTCGGGGTCGAGCCCCCCGCCGTTCCAGAAGCCCTCCACGTCGCGGCACCGCTGCGGCACCGGTTTGCCGCGCTCGAGCACCATCGGCCGGTAGCCGGCCTGCGCCAGGATCAGCGCGGCGAACAGCCCGGCCGGACCGGTCCCCACCACCACGGGACGATGGCGCAGCCGACGCGATCCTGGAGTGACTGGCTTGTAGGTTTCATCGGGGGTCGGAATGACTTTCGGCGCGGAAGCCGAAGCGAGGATCTGGCGTTCGTCCGCCACCGTCACGTCAACGGAGTAGGTCAGCCGGATCGCGTGCTTCTTTCGCGCGTCGATCGCCTGCCGACGAACCTCGCAGTGCTGCACCGCCGAAGGCCTCAGCCCCAGTACCTGCGCCACGGCAGCCGCGATCGCATCGGGTGTGTGGTCGAGCGGCAGATGGATGTCGTGAACACGAACCACGGTTCATCCCCTGCCCGCGCCGGCCGCGCCGTCTGCGCGCCCCGCGGTCCGCGCAGCCTCCACGCCAGCCACATGTCCGGACGACCACGCCCACTGCAGGTTGAATCCGCCGCAGTCGCCGGTGACGTCGAGCAACTCGCCGGTGAGGTACAGGCCGGGGACCGTGCACGACTGCAAGGTGACGGGATCGAGATCGGCGCAATCGATTCCCCCGTGCATGACATGCGCCTCGTTGTACGACAGCGACCCGGTGACGGTCATCGTCCATGCCTTGAAGAGAACCGCCAGCCGGGACGCGAGTCCGCCACTGCCAACGGCTGGCGCGGTCTTCGAGATCCCGGCCATCGCCAGCAGGGGCAGGATCAGCCGCTTGTGGCACAAGCCGATGAGCGCCTGCTCGAGTGGTGCGTCACCCGCCCTCTCGAAACGCGATCGCAGGTGATCGGTCAGTGTCTGCTGGTCCCAGTCTGGAAACAGGTCGAGCATGAGTCGAACCCTGTCGCCGGATTGGAGCGCCGCCGTCGCTGGCACACTGAGTTGGATCAGCGGCGGTCCGGACAGGCCGTATTCGGCGAAGAGCACTTCGCCCGCCTGTGATCGCGCCGCGGCGCCAGCGATGTCGAGGGTGACGACCGCATCGATCTTGGTCCCCTTCAGTTGCCGGTTGTAGGGACAATCCGTCTTCAAGGGCACCAGGGCTGGATGGATCGGCACGACCCGGTGGCCGAGACTCGTCGCCAGACGCATGCCGCTCTCGCTGCCGCCCAGTTGCGGCATGGCTTTGCCGCCCGCCGCCAGCACGACGGCCCGCGCTTCCGTCCTCGAGCCTTCGTGCATCAGAGCAAACCCCTGCGCACCGGGCGCGAGGCGAGTCACCTCGGTGCTCACCATCGTCTGGACCCCGAGTCGCTGCACCTCGAAGCGCAGCACGTCGAGCACGGCTGACGCCTGTGCACACCGGGGATACACCTCGCCGTCCGCCTCAACGGTCGTCAGAATGCCAAGGCTGTCGAAGAAGGTGAGCGTGTCCCGCACCGCGAATTGCCGCAACACCGAATTGGCGAAGCCAGGCGTTCTCCCGTGGTAGTGCTGCTCGGCGATGGAGGTGTTGGTCAGGTTGCACCGGCCGTTCCCCGTGGCGAGCACCTTTCTCCCAACCCGGTCCTGGCGTTCGAGCAGACACACCGATGCGCCGGCTCGTGCGGCAGCAATCGCAGCCATCAGGCCCGACGCGCCGCCGCCCACCACGGCAACGGAGTATTTCGCTCTGCTCATGCACCCGTGTCCAATGACGGACCGACCGGCGGACGTTCCGAGACGATCACTTCGAGGACGTCGACCAGCTCTCCTTGGCCACCTTCCACGCGCCGCCCTCGTTGACCATCGTCACCGTCGCGGTGGACTTGCCCGCCGTCTCATTGAGGCCTTCAACCGTGACGGTGGCCGTGGCACCCGTGATCGTCGGCTTGCCGATGCGGATCTCGGCCGGGTTGCCCTTCATCAAATCCAGCAGCATGCCGCGTTTCTGCGCGTCGACCGCGTCGAAGTCCTTCCGGCGCTCCGCCACGAAGGCCGCCCGGATCTTCCCGACATCACCGGCCATGGCCGCGCGGTAGTACTCGGCGTAGGCCAGCGCGGGCGGCGAGGTGTCGCCGCTCACCTTGACGGCCACCGGCGGCGGCGCCGGCGCGGCGGATCCGAGGGGGAGGTTGAATGTCGCGTCGAACGAGTAGGTCACCTCGCTCAGCGTCACCGGGTTGGGCGTGAAGATCCGCCCCTCGATGCCTGTCGCGTCCAGGCGCTTCACCTGCAGCGTCGCCACGCCCTCCGCCATCCCGACAAACCCCATGTCGGTACCCGGGTAGAACACCCCTCCAAACGTCCGGACGATCGCGCGCTTGGCGCGGGAGACCGTGAAGGCCACCGCGTGGATCTTCAGTTTTCGCGCGACCTCTTCGCCGATGAATGGCACCACGTCGCGCGGCACTTCCTTGGAAGCCAGGACGACGATGATGTCCTCTGGCGATTCATCGACGTACGCCAGGATGAGCGGTACCTTCTGGCCGTTCGTGGTGACCGAACCCATGACGGTGCCGGCCGCGCCCGCGTCGGCCACGGGGCCAGGTACGAATCCGAAAACCGCCAGACCGACGAGCACCAGGAACCTGCGCATGAGGGCCTCCCAACCGTCCGCCGAGTCTCGCGCTGCACCGCACTTGGCCAGGACCGGGGACCGGCACAGCGTAGGGCGCCCCGGCGTCGGATTATCCCACGATTCCGGGGAGGCGGCGGGCCGCCGTTCGCGGTATCCTCGACGGGTTGAACAATCTCGAACCCGTCCTGACGCCACGCGGACACTTGCTGCTGACCGAGGCCGCCGACTCTTCGGCGATCGACGCCACCGTGGCCGCGCGTCTCGATGAGGCGTTCACCCGCAGCCAGGGCGACGGCCTCCTGCAGCTTGGCGCGGGCGAGGTCTCCACACCGCTTCCGCCCGCGCTCGGATACTGGCGGGACTTTGCCGCGAGGTTCGTCACCGCGGTGTGCGCCCAGCCGGACGCGACCGCGACGCCCGTCTCCGGAGAGGCCGCGACAGATGTCCCCCCGCCGCCTGACGGGGACCTCGATGCGCTCGTTGCCGCTGCACCGCCGATGACGGGCGCGGAGTATCTGACGCCCGACGTCCTGCGCACGCTCTGGGCGGCGCTCGGCCATGCCCTCGGCGCTCGGCTGGCCGCGTCGAAGGCGTCGGTCCAGGACACGTTGCGGAGCTTCAACCCGGCGTGGAACACGGTCGGGCGCGTGCACTTCCACCTCGCCGAGAACCGCAAGGATCCGGATGCACCGTTCGCGTTCCTCGCCACGTACACCCACGGGCTCTCGGCTCACGCCACGCCGCAGCACGTCCCGCTCGGCCAGGCGCTGCGCGAGTACGCCGGCGCCGCCAGCAACAGCCGGCTGCTGTCGCTGCTGCTCCCGGTGCAGCGCGCCGCCGAGCGTTGCGCCTGGCTGAAGACGATGGTGGACGATGGCGAGATCTTCCATCCGCTGCGCTGGACGCCGCGCGAGGCCGTCGCGTTGCTCCACGACGTCCACGTGTTGGAGCAGTCAGGGGTCGTCGTCCGGGTGCCGGCGAACTGGAAGGCGGGGCGTCCACCGCGTCCCACCGTGACGGCCACCGTCGGCACGAAGGTGCCGGCCGGCCTTGGCCTCGACACGTTGCTCGACTTCCGTATGGACGTGACGCTCGATGGCGAGGCGCTGACGCCAGCCGAGGTTCGCGCGCTCCTCGAGTCGGTCGACGGCCTGGCACTGCTTCGCGGACGCTGGGTGGAAGTCGATCGCGAACGACTGCGCGGCCTGATCGACGAGTTCCGCCGCGTCGATCGCGCCGCCGCCGACAACGGCCTCACCTTCGCCGAGGCGATGCGGCTTCTCTCAGGCGCCGACGCGCGTGCCGCCGGGACGACCTCCGACGAAGACCGCGCGTGGTCGGGGGCGGTCGCCGGGCCGTGGCTCGCCGGCGTGCTGCAAGCCCTGCGCGGACCGGAGGCGCTGGCGCACGTCGATCCGGGCGATGCGCTCCACGGGACGCTGCGCCCGTACCAGCAGGTGGGCGTGCGCTGGCTCCACTTCCTGTCGTCGCTCGGCCTGGGTGCCTGCCTGGCCGACGACATGGGGCTCGGGAAGACGATCCAGGTCCTCGCACTGCTGCTCGTGCTCGAGCGCGAGAGGGCATCGCGCGCCGGCGCCTCGAGGGGGCAGCCGAGCCTGCTCATCGCGCCAGCCTCGTTGATCGCGAACTGGGCCTCCGAGATCGCCCGGTTCGCGCCCGGGCTCTCGGCTCTCGTCGCGCACCCCTCCGCCCTGACAGCCGAGGCGCTGAAGGCCATCGACGACACGCACGTGCGGGAGACGGACCTCGTCATCACGACGTTCGGCTCGGTGCGCACGCTACCCTGGATCTCCAGCCTCGACTGGAACCTCGTCGTCGTGGACGAAGCGCAGGCCATCAAGAACCCGGAGGCCAAGCAGACCCGGGCGGTGAAGGCGCTGCGTGCGAGAGCGCGCATCGCGCTGACCGGCACGCCCATCGAGAACCGACTCGGCGACCTGTGGTCGATCTTCGACTTCATCAACCCGGGCCTGCTCGGTTCCGCCAGGCAGTTCACCGCGCTGACCAAGCGTCTCGCCGATCGTCCGCACAACGCGTACGGCCCGCTGCGCGAGCTGGTGCGGCCGTACATCCTGCGGCGGATGAAGACCGACCGCTCCGTAATTGCCGATCTGCCAGACAAGACGGAGGTCAACGCCTACTGCCTGCTCAGCCGCACCCAGGCGGCGCTCTACGAGCAGGCGGTGCGCGATCTGCGGGACCGACTCGCGGTCGCGGACGGAATCGAGCGGCGCGGTCTCGTGCTGGCGTCGCTGATGCGCCTGAAGCAGATCTGCAACCACCCGTCGCAGTGGCTCGGCGACGGCGCATGGCGCCCGGCCGACAGCGGGAAGTGGGCGCGGCTGTCCGAGGTGGCGGAGGTCATCGCGGCGAGGCAGGAGAAGGTCCTCGTCTTCACGCAGTTCCGCGAGATCACCGGCCCGATTGCGGCGCACCTCGGCACCGTGTTCGGCCGGCCCGGGCTGATTCTCCACGGCGGGACGCCGGTCAAGTCCCGGCGTGATCTGGTGCGCCAGTTCCAGGACGACGAGCGTGTACCGTTCTTCGTGTTGTCGCTGAAGGCCGGCGGCACCGGGCTGAACCTGACGTCGGCATCCCACGTGGTACACTTCGACCGCTGGTGGAACCCGGCGGTTGAAGACCAGGCGACCGATCGCGCCTTCCGCATCGGCCAGACCCGCAACGTGCTGGTACACAAGTTCGTGTGCCGAGGCACGGTGGAGGAGCGGATCGACGAGCTGATTGCCTCCAAGCGCGGCCTCGCCCGCGATTTGCTCGAAGGGGGCGCGGACCTGCTGCTCACCGAGATGAAGGACGAAGACCTGCTGCGGCTCGTCGCCCTCGACGTGAATGCCGCACTCAAGGAGGGTTGATGGCACGCCGGGGACCTCGAGGCGGTTATGGGCGCTACGACAGGTACAGCGACTATGGCTGGGGAGGGTTCGCACCGTACGTTCCCGTGGCGACGCGCAGAGCCCAGGCGAAGCAGAAACTCCAGACCCTGCGGAAGTCGGGTCAGGACGTGTCGCCCGTCGAGATCGCCGGCCGCAAGATCGCGACGACGTTCTGGGGTGGCGCGTGGTGCGACAACCTGGAGCGCTACTCGGACTATGCGAACCGCATTCCCCGCGGTCGCACCTACGTGCGCAACGGATCGGTGATCGACCTGCAGGTCGGCGCGGGCCAGGTGGATGCACTCGTCAGCGGGTCGAGCATCTACACCATCGCGGTGAAGGTCGCGCCGGTCCCGGCGCCCCGGTGGCGGGCGATCTGCCGCCAGTGCGCGGGCGGCATCGACTCGCTCGTCGAGTTGCTGCAGGGGCGGTTTTCGACGGGCGTCATGGCACACCTCTGCAAGCAGGGCACGGGGCTCTTTCCGACGCCATCCGAGATCACGTTTGCGTGCAGCTGCCCGGACTGGGCCTCGATGTGCAAACACGTCGCGGCGGTGCTCTACGGCGTCGGTGCCCGTCTCGACCAGCGACCGGAATTGCTCTTCCGCCTCCGACAGGTGAACGAGCAGGAGTTGATCGCCCGTGCCGGCGCCGATGTGCCGCTGTCCAGGAAGGGGCCTGCGGCAGGCAAGGTCCTCGAGAACGCGGACCTTGCCGATGTGTTCGGCGTGGAGCTGGCGCCAACGGCCTCAGCACGAGCCGCTGCGGCCAGGAAGCCCACCAGCGCCGCGCCGCCTGCCAAGCCGGCCGCGACACCTCCCCGCCCGAGTCGCGGGCGGACGGCGAAAGCCGTGCCGCGGAGCGCCACAGCGGCACCGCCGCCCGACGGCGAACCGGCGCGGCGGCGGAAGAAGAAGCCCGCCGGGATGACGGTGGCACAGAAGAAGGCCGTGTCGGAACGGATGCGGCGCTACTGGGAAGAGCGGCGGCGGCGCTGATGGGCCGGCCGTTCGGCCGCGCGTCAGCCTCGTCGAAGCACGACGACCCGGTTGGTGTTCGTGCCGCGCTGGTTGTTGCTGACGCCCCAGCAGTTCGCGGTCTTCGTGAACGTCTGGGCGTTGACCAGGACCAGTTCCGGCTCGAACCCCACGCTGGCGGCGGCCGGAATGACGGTCTCTTCGAGCTTGACCGTGCCGGCGCGTACTTCACCGACCTCGAAGGCCACATGGCCACCCGGCCGAACAACGCGGTGCAGCTCCGCTAACACGCGAGTCATGGCGTCTCCCCACCGGTCGACTCGCTTCGCGATCGTGATGTTCACGGCCCCAGCCTCGACTCCACAGAACCAGCATCGCAACCAGTTGTCCGCCGAGTAGTTGACGACGTCCAGGAAGGGAGGCGAGGTCACGACGAGATCGACCGAGCCGTCCTCGAGTGCCGGCGTGTGGTCCGCGGGACCGACCATCAGCAACGGCGCCCGACCGCCCAGGCTGAGCGTCCGCCGGGTCGCGGCGTCGCAATCGAGGAGCAGCGACTTCGTCTTCCGCGCGATGATGTGTTTGACATCGCGACGCGGAGGCACCTGCTTCCGGTCCGCGTTGATCTTGAGCTGCCCTTCAACCGACACGGCTTGGTTCGGCGGCAACGTGTAGACCGAGAAGAACCCTGGAGAGTGTCCCGTCAGACGGTTGACCGCGACCATCCTGATCCATCGATCAACCGGGTCGAGCGTTCCGGCTGCCTCTCCTTCGAGGAAGTAGTCTCGAAGGGCGCAGATCTCGGACAGGGTCTCCGGATGAAAGAACGCCAGCAGGTCTCCGCGTGATTCCGCCGAACTCGACAAGTCCAGCCGCCGAAGCCGCTCGTCAACAGATGCGGCATCTGGAGGCTCGAGGCGAGGCCCGACGAGCACGCGGCTGAGCGGGTTGATGTCGTTCCCGGCAGGACGCCGGCCCAGGAGGGCCGCCTCGAGCGGGGTGGTGCCCCGACCCATGAACGGGTCGAACACGCAGGCCCCTGCCTCCGTCAGGCGCTCGATGAAGAACCGTGGCAGCTGGGGCTTGAAGCAGGCTCGGTAGGATACTTCCTGGAGACTGTGAGCGGCCCGCTGGCGGCTGGTCCAGAACTCGTTCGTGAACGTCGGCACCTGCACTTCACGGCCGTCGACCGCCATCGCCGCGGTCGTCGAGACGACCGTTGTCCGGCCATCGTAGACGAAGTCGGTCAGCTCGCCGGCCAGCGATCCTGGCTCGAGGCATCGCTCCGGAGGCTTTGTCTCAAACAAACCCAGCTGTTCGCGCATCGACCCACGCCTGCCTGCAGACTGATAATCACTCCGGGAGAGATTATAGCCCCCTACTCCTTCTCGGCCGTGACCCGCCCGATGCGGCACAGCATGCCGCCCCACTCACTGCGGTCGACGACATCCTCGTAGTGGATCACGCGGAGGCCTTCGAACGACTTGAGGAGCGCGTTGGCAGGCCCGTTGTTGGAGGCCTTGTCTGGCGCCGCATTGAACTGCTCGACCACGACGATGCCTCCCGGCTTGAGCGACTCGCGGACCCGCCGGAGGAAGGCCGGGTCGTCCATCGGTGCGGCGGCGTAGGCCATCACGATCAGGTCCCACCGCGCGGTGCCGAAGTCGAAGTCGTCGTGTCCCGCGAGCACCGCATTCAGCGCGACACCCTGCCTGGCCGCCTGCGCACGGGCGGATGCGAGTCCACCACCCGACAGATCGTAGCCGGTGACCGTCCATCCTTTCGACGCCAGGTAGATGGCGTTCCGCCCCTGCCCCATCGCCACGTCGAGCGCCGTGCCCGGCGTGCGGCCCTCGACGGTGCGCACGAGGTAGGCGCTGGGCTCGGTCCGGAACGGCACCATTGGACTGGCGTAGATCTTGTCGAAGTGGATGCCGGTGAGATCGCGCGAACGCGTCCTCGCAGTCTCGCGAAGAAGCGCAATCCGTTCGCCGACGGCTGCCTCGCCAAGGCCGTCGTGCTTCAATTTCTCGGCGTAGGCGGCAAACACCTTGCCCGGATCCGCGATCGCCGCAGCCTTGTACCAGGCGAGGAAATCGTCCCACGCCGGCGCCCCGGCGGTCTGGCCTTGGACGACGGAGACCGCAAGGAGGAGCGCCACGAACAACAGGCTGGCGCAACGGGCGAACGACCGGTTCATAGAACTCCCACGGGGAATTGGCAACGAGTCCCTACCCATTTCCCTCGAGTCCGGCGCAGCTGGCATTGGTCCGGATGGTGTGCGTGGTCAACGGCGCCACGTTGACCGGGTTCTCACCGGTGTTGGCGGCCTCCACGCACACAAAGCCGCGCCACTCGCCTTCGCCGATGTCGGCCATCGAGGCGGCGCGCGTCGCCTGTGGGTTCCAGACCACCATGTCCTTGCAGCCAGCGTTGTTCACTGTCACGCGGCGGCCCCACGCCGGATCCTCGAGCACGGCCATCGAAGGGGCGTTGACGTAGATGCGGTTTTGGTACTCCTTGAACCTGAGCTCGCGGTCGAGCTGGACGGAATGCCGCATCTCCTTGACCTTGTCCACGTAGGACGCGTGTTGCAGGCCGGTCAGCAGGACCTGTTCCGAGTCGTGGACCCGGTAATACGTGTGCAGGGCCTCCGTGCAGACGAAAGCGTCCGGCCCGGAATTCTGGACGCTCAACTCGGCGTCCAGGCTCGTTCCGACCACGACAGTGTAGGTCAGCACGAAGTCATGAGCGAACAAGGCCCAGGACTCCGGGCTGGACACCAACCGCAGGACCACGCGGGTGCGGTCATCCGGAATCTGCGCCACGTCGAGCAGATCCCAGACCATGCGGCGCGCGAACCCGTGCTGGGGTTTGTCCTTGTCCGTTAAATGCTCGCCGAACCAGGGCCAGCAGATGGGAATGCCGCCGCGGATGGGCGTGTGGTCGGCAAAATGGCTCGTGCTGGACAGCCACAGCAGGGGTCGCTGCCCCTTGGGTCGAAAATGCGTGACGGTGGCGCCCTGGAGATAGATGTCCGCCTCGGCCAAGGGATTGCGCACCGTCACGCAAGCCATGCCGCCCAGGCCAGCTTCAACGGTGACCCTGCCGGGAACGTCGAAGCGGCCGTACTGCTCGGCGATTGTGCTCATATCAGCCTCGAGTGAGCTCATGGTCCTGACTGCGCCGCAACGTGCTGACCCGCTCCACGATCTGCCTGATCTCAGGATGGACCTTCAGGAGGTCGTCGAAATCCCGCTTCGCCAGGCTCAGGAACGAGCTGGGCTGGAGGGCGCGCACCGTGGCCGTGCGCGGCGCGTCGAGGAGCAGCGCCAGCTCGCCGAAGAAGTCGCCGTCTGAAAGCACCGTGAGGCGTTTCTCCGCCTGGCCGGCGGTCACGAACGCCTCGGCCTTGCCGCGCGCGACGACGTAGAAGCGATCCCCGACTTCGCCCTCCCGAACCACGATCTCACCGGCCTCGTGCCGCACGAAGACGAATCGCCGCGCCAGCGCTTCGAGCGATCCGGCGTCGAGCCCGGCCAGCAGCGGAACGCCGGCGAGCCGCGCCGGGCCGATGTGGCCGTCCCGTCCGTCGGGACTGATCTCGATGCCGCTCTGCTTCTGCCACAGGCCATGGTAGAGCCCGCCGCGCGCCAGCAGCTCGTCGTGCGTCCCGCTCTCGATCACACGGCCACCGTCGAGCACGATGATGCGATCGGCGGAACGCGCCGAGGCGAGACGGTGCGTGACCAGCACCACCATGCGACCGGCCGCGAGGCGGTCGAGGGTGGCGTTGATCGCCGCCTCCGTCGCCGGGTCGAGCGCTGAGGTCGCTTCGTCGAGCAGCAGGACGGCGGGGTCGCGCAGCATCGCGCGCGCCAGTGCGACGCGCTGCCGTTGGCCGCCGGAGAGCCGGCCGCCCAGCTCGCCGACCGGCGTGTCGTAGCCCTCGGGCAAGGATGCGATCACCTCGTCGATCTCGGCTGCCCGGGCGGCCGCGCGGATCTCCTCGAAGCCGGCGCCCAGCTTGCCGAGCCCGATGTTCTCGCGGATCGTGCCGGCGAACAGGAAGCTCTCCTGGAATACCGCCGCCATCTGGCCGTGCAGCGAGTCGAGCGTGACGTCACGAAGGTCGTGTCCGTCGGTGGTCACGTGCCCCCTCTGCGGGTCGTAGAAGCGCAGCAGGAGCTGGAGCACCGTGCTCTTGCCCGACCCCGAGGGACCAACCAGGGCGACCCGCTCGCCGGGTGCAACGCTCATCGTCACGTCTGTCAGAACCGGACGATCGGCCACATAGCCGAAGGTCACGCCTTCGAGCGCGAGCGGACCCGCGATGCGATGCAGGGTCCGGGCGTCCACACGATCGGCAACGTCTTCAGGTTCGGCGAGCAGTTCCTCGATGCGCTGCAGCCCTCCGGACGACGCGATGAGACTGGGAATGACCTTCTTGGTGAGGTCGTACGCGTCCTTGCTGACCACCGCGTGCAGGCTCAGGAACGCAACCAACGAGCCGGTCGTCAGATGGCCCGAGTACGCCATCCAGGCGCCGACGCCGAGCACCACGACCTGGGCCACCAGGACGCCCAGGCTCGACGCGCTGCCCACCAGTTCGGCCATGAACTCGGCACGGATGAACCGATCGGCCAGGTCGGACAGCTGCGTCTCGAACCGGTCCAGCAACCACCCGGCCAGACCGAAGACCTTGACCACGGGCTGCGCTCGAACGGTCTCACCGACCGTACTGGCGATGCCCGCCTCTCCCTGCTTGAGCGCGTAGCGGGCCGCGCCAGCCCGGCGGCCAAACACCCGTGTCCCGAGCCCCGCCAGCGGCATGCCGAGCACGATCACGGTCGCGAGCCGCCAGTCGATTGCGAACGCCACCGGAATGTTGATCAGCAGACCGAGCGTGGCAATCACCGCGTCGACCAGGCGGGTGGTCAGACTCTTCTGGATGTCCGCAAGGTCGCTCGTGAACCGCGCGACGATGTCGCCACTTCGGGCCCGGGCGTAGTAACCGACCGAGAGCCGCTGAAGGTGGTGGAACATCCGCAAGCGAACGGTGTTGAGAATGGCGGCGCCGATGCGGGCGCCGAGGTAGTCGGCGAGAATGCTCGCGGCGGTGGCGAGGACGAAGCTGATCGCGAGGGCAGCCAGCACGCGCACGAGCAGCGTGAAATCGTGGCGAATCAGCCCTTGGTCGATGATCAGGCGCTGACTGTAGGCAAAGAACGCCTTGAACCCCTGCGGAACGGCCAGCACCACGAGGAGGAGCAGGCCGATCCGCACGTGCGGCCGCCAATAGCGCAAGGCGTGGCCAACCGTCGCGAGCAAACCGATGGGCTTGTGGTTCTCCATGTCCTCCCTGCCCCTGATCGCCGTGGTCCAGTATGCGCCGCTATTTCTTGCGCCGCTCCTGCGGAATGCTCCGCCACGCCGGCCGCTTCGGCTGCGCCGGCGGATTCTTCTGGAGTTCGTCCAGCACCACCCGGATCGCGCGCTCGAGCTGCGGGTCCTTGCCCGCCATGACGTCGGCCGGCGTCTGCTCGACCTCGATGTCCGGCGGCACACCGGTGTTCTCCACCACCCAGCCCTCCTCGGTCCAGATGGCCAGGTTGGGCGCCGTCACCCCGCCGCCGTCCATCAGCACCGGGAAGCCGAGGATGCCGACCAGGCCGCCCCACGTGCGCTTCCCGACAATCGGTCCCATCTTGAACTTGCGCCACATCCACGGGAAGAGGTCGCCGCCCGAGCCAGCCGTCTCATCGACCAGCAGCACCTTCGGCCCCTGGATCGACGCCGTCGGCGTCTTGATGTCCGCGCCGTAGCGCGTCGCCCAGAAGGCCCCGAGCGGCCGACGCAGGAGGTCGGTGTAGTAGTCGGCCACCGACCCGCCGCCGTTGAACCGCTCGTCCACGATGATGGCGTCGCGGTTGGCCTGCGGGTAGAAGTACCGCTTGAAGTAGGTGTGACCGAGCGTGCTCGTGTTCGGCACGTAGACGTATGCCACACGGCCCTTGGTCGCCTCGGTCACGCGTTTCAGATTGCCCTCGACCCAGTCGCGATTCCTCAGCGCCGACTCGTTGACCACGGGTACGACCGCCACGGTCCTCGCCCCCGTGCCGTCGGCATTCGGCCCCACGGTGATCTCGACGATGCGCCCCGACGTGTTCTCGAACGCGGCGAACAGGTTGGCTGGCGGCTTGAGGTCGTTTCCATTCACGGCCAGCAGGTACTCACCCGCCTTGACGTCCACGCCGGGCTCGGTCAGCGGCGACCGGAGTTCCGGGTTCCAGTTCAGGCCCCCGTAGACCTTTCGGAACCGGTAGCGGCCGTTCTCGACGGCATAGTCCGCGCCCAGCAGGCCGCCAGGAACCGTCGTCGGCTCGGTGCGCACGTCGCCTCCGCCCACGCGGTGGTGACCCACGCCGAGTTCACTGCACATCCACTGCATGACGCGGTTCAGATCGTCGCGCACCGCGAGGTCGGGCAAGAACACCGCGTACTTCTTCCGCATCGCCGCCCAGTCGACGCCGTGCATCGTCGGGTCGTAGAAGTAGTCGCGATTGATGCGCCAGGCCTCCTCGAAGATCTGTGGCCACTCGGCCCGCGGCTCGACCTTCACCTCGATCGCCTCGACGTTCATCCGGCCCTGGCCGGGCTCGATCTTCCCCTTCGCGGGACCGGTCGCCCAGGTCGTGCCGCTGCGGTACAGGATCTTCTTCCCGTCCGCAGAAATGACGTAGGTCGCCACCTCGGGCAACAGGGTTTCGTCCTTGCGGGTGGCGAGGTCGTAGTGATGGAGGGCGGCCTTGTTGTCGATGGTCCTCAGGAAGAAGATCTGATTCGCTTCGCCGACCTCGAGGTTGCCGAGATCACCCGACGGCAGCGGCACCGCGAGGATCCGGTTGGCGAGGCCCTCGAGGTCGATCGTGACGGCCGTTGCTGTCGGAACTGACGGCTTCTCGGCCGACTTGTCGGTGGGCTTCTCACCGGGCTTGTCTGCTGGCTTGTCGTCCTTCTTCTTCTCCTCGTCGCTCTCCTTGGCCAGGGGCGACGGCAGGTCTTTGCGGAGGACAGCCAGGTAGAGCGCGCTCGTCACCTGCATGTCAGCGTTCGACATGGCGAACCAGTCCTTCACGGGACCGGCGTCGGTGGACCCGAAGAAGTAGAGATACTTGCCGCTCGCGTCGAAGACCGGCTCGGACACGTCGCTGAGACCATCCGTGACGGCGAACGACTTTTCCTGGTCGAGCGAGTAGACGTAGACCTGCTGGATGTAGGTGCGTGTATTGAGCGTGTAGGCCATCCACTTCGAGTCCGGCGCCCACGCGGGCGCGAGCGTGCCCAGGGGGCCGTAGATGGGCTCGGAAGCGACCTTCTTCGAGACGCCCGTCGCCAGGTCGATCCAGAACAGCGACCACGCATTGTCGGTGTACGCCACCTTCTTGCTGTCGGGCGACCACGCGGGCCGGCCGTAGAACCCAGCGCCAGGCAGCTTGTAGGCCTTCGCCTCGCCCTTGCCGTCTTGCGGCTCGACGACGAGGCGGTACTCGCCGCCGCCGTCGGAGAAGTAGGCGACCGAACGGCCGTCTGGCGACCACACCGGCGACCGCTCGTGCACGCCCGGCGTGTTCGTCAGATTGCGAGGGTCGCCTTTCTCGGCAGGCACGGTCACGATTTCCCCGCGGAACTCGAACACGGCACGGGCGCCGGACGGCGACAGCGCGGCCGCGCGAACGTAGCGGGCGCCCTTCACGAATCGGGGCCTCGTGTCCGGCAGATCGGCGGTCACGCCGACGGTCACCTTCGCGTGCTTCCCACTGGCCGGGTCGAAGATGTGCACGTAGCCGGCCTGCTCGTAGATGATCTTCCCGCCCCCGGCCGACGCCCACAGCACCGGGAAGTCGTCGTGGTCGGTGAGCTGCCTGATGGCTTTCGACTTGGTGTCGAACGAGAACAGGTTGAACTCACCGTTCCTGTCGGAGACGAAGTACACGGTGTCGCCGATCCACATCGGGTAGACATCGTTCGGGCGATCCGGCGGCTGCGGCAGCGACTCGACCGCCCGCGTCGCGGTTGTATAGAGCACGATGGTCGAGTGCGTGCCGCCCCGGTAGTGTTTCCACTGGGTGAACGCGTCGTAGAGCGGGTTGTAGGCGATGCGCTTGCCATCCGGCGAGAAGACGCCGCGGAAGGCGTTCGGCAACTCGATCTGCGTGGGGAAGCCGCCCCTGACAGGAACGGTGAACAACTGCGCGTACCGGTTGCTGAACACGGCGCGCGCCGACGTGAAGACGACGGCCGAGCCATCGGGCGTGAACCCCTGGACCGCGTCGCGGCCCGGGTGCCACGTCAACCGGGTCGGGACGCCGCCGGCAACGGGCACGACGTAGACGTCGGCGTTCCCTTCGTACTGTGCGGTGAACGCCACCAGCGTCCCGTCCGGCGAAAAGGCGGGAGCGCTCGCCCCCTGGCCGCTGGTCAGCCGACGGACGTTCTTGCCGTCGAGTCCCGCGATCCACAGGTCACCCGCGTACACGAACGCGATGGCGGACTTGCTGATGGCTGGCTGGCTGAGCAGCCTCGTATCGGAGGTGTCGATGGCGTGAGTCGGCACGGCCCACAGGAGCGCGATGAGAAGCGCGCCGGAGGCGAGGCTGGATCGACGGATCATGAGTGCCCCTCCAGGAAACGAGTTCACCGTCCGAGCGGATGATAGCTCAAGGACGGCACACAGGGATCGGGGATCGGGGATCGGGGACCGGCGTATGATGGAAGCCAGGGTTCACCAGGAGGCCCACTATGACGGGACGCAGAATTCTCTTGCTCGCCGGAGACTTCGTCGAAGACTACGAAATCATGGTGCCGTTCCAGGCACTTCAGGCCGTGGGCCACTCGGTGGACGCCGTATGCCCGGCGAAGAAGAAGGGTGACAAGGTCCGCACCGCGATTCACGACTTCGAGGGCGATCAGACCTACAGTGAAAAGCCAGGGCACAACTTCACGCTGAATGCGACGTTCGACCAGGTGCACGAGCAGGACTACGATGCGCTCGTCATCCCCGGCGGCCGTGCGCCCGAGTACATCCGCCTCAACCCCCGCGTGCTCGACATCGTCCGACACTTCGCGACCGCGGGCAAGCCGATCGCCGCGATCTGCCACGGCGCCCAGTTGCTGGCCGCGGCAGGCGTGCTCGACGGGAAGCTGTGCGCGGCATATCCGGCGTGCGCGCCGGACGTCACCAGGGCCGGCGGCCGCTACGCGGACATTGCCGTGGACGATGCGGTGGTGGATGGAGTGCTGGTGACCGCGCCTGCCTGGCCCGCGCATCCGAGATGGCTTGCGGCCTTCCTCGAGGTGCTCGGTACGAAGATCGACCACGGCGCACCCGCGCGCGGCTGATGGACCATCCGGGCGTCTCCATCCTGCGGGGGCGCCCGGCCCAGTGTCAGCGCTGCTCGGCCGAATCGGGTACTGTCAGGCGGCCGTCGCTGATACGTCGGCCGCCCGTGCAATCCTGTCGGAGATGGAAGGACTGCTGTCCAAGGGGGACGTCGCGAACGTCCACCTCGCCGACGTGTGCGCGGGCCTTGGCGAGCGGACGATGGAGTACCTCGTGCGGTTGGGGCTCCAGTCGCCGGCCCGCTGACGGAGATGGCGTGATGAGTGACCAACAGATCGTCCGCGACTGCAGGGCGGCACTGCAGGCGTCCATCGAGGGTTCGTTGGGCCTGCTGAAGCTGAGTCGCCAACTGTTGGAGAGGATGGAATCGGCCGACCCCCTGCCCGCGGAGATCATCGGTGAGTACCGCTCGCATTTCAACGCGACCGAGGAGCAACTCCGGATGCTCCAGACGGTCCTCGATCGGTGGGCGTTCCTGGCCGCCACGCCCACACAGATACAGTAGGTGCCGCGACCGGCGCCATTCGGGCGGCTGATGGTGTACGATCGCCCGGCGGAGCGACTGGGAAATCACTCCTGGAGTGTTCCTCCCACAATCAATACGACTCGCCATCGAGAAAGGGACCGGCGGATGAGCACGGAAAAGAAGAAGACACCGTTGTTCGACTGGCACAGCACGAACGGCGCCAACATGGTCGAGTTCGGCGACTACGTCATGCCCGTGTGGTACTCGAGTGCCAAGGACGAGCACATGGCCGTCGTCACGCATGCCGGCCTCTTCGACACCAGTCACATGGCCGTCGTACGCGTGCTCGGCCCGGGCTCGTTCGACCTCCTCCAGTGGTGCTTCACCCGGGATCTGACCTGCTGCGTGGGCAAGGACAACGCGCCACTCACGCCGGGCAAGTGCGTCTACGGGGCATTCCTCAGCGCGCAGGGCGACGCCATTGACGACAGCCTCGTCTACAAGGTCAAAGACGACGAGTACGTGGTCGTCGTCAATGCCGGCATGGGCGGAGTCATCGCCGCGCACCTGGAAGCAAACAAGAAGGACCTCCGCGTCCAGTGCGTCGATCTGACCGACAAGCTCGGGAAGATCGACATCCAGGGGCCGTTGGCCATCAAGACGATGCGGAAGGTGTTGAAGGCGCCCGACGCCACATTCGACAAGCTGACGTACTTCTCCTTCAAGGGGCACTTCGACAAGAACGCCGAGTTCGCCCGTGACGTGCAGCTCCTGGATGGAACGCCTGTGCTGCTCTCCCGTTCGGGCTATACCGGCGAGGTGGGCTTCGAGCTGTTCGTCGAACGCGAGCACACCGTCAAGGTCTGGGAGACGCTGATGGCCGCAGGCCGCGAGTTCGGCCTGACGGCGTGCGGGCTGGCGGCCCGGGACTCGCTGCGGACCGGCGCCGTGCTGCCGCTGTCACATCAGGACATCGGCCACTGGACGTACATCAACCACCCCTGGCCGTTCGCCCTGCCGTTCGGCCAGGCGGGGAATCGGTTCACGAAGAGGTTCCTGGGCTCCGACGTCCTCGAGAAGTCCGCCAACGCACCCTACACGCTGACCTTCGTCGGGAACGACCTGCGGAAGATCGATGCGCACGAGGGCGTGGTGCTCGACCTCGACGGGCAGGAGATCGGCAAGGTGCTCACCTGCGCGACCGACATGGCCATCGGCCGCCACGACGGGCGCATCTACAGCGTCGCGACGCCCGACAAGCCTGAGGGGCTGCAGATCAAGGGACTGAGCTGCGGGTTCATCAAGGTCAGGGCGAATCTGCCGCTCGGCACGGTCGTCCAGCTCAAGGACCGCAAGCGGACGATTCGGGTATTGATCGAGAAGGATGTCCGCCCGGACCGTTCCGCCCGCAAGGCGCTGAAGAACTTCATGTAGGACGAGGAGAGGCCGATGCGGCATCGCCGAGTCTTGGGAGCAGCACTCGTGGCGGTCGCGACCCTCGCGGCCGCCGCGTTCGGACAGTCGCCACCAGGCCGAACGAAGGGCGTGCTCCTCGAAGATCTCACCTGGAAGGAAGCCGAGACACGGCTGACGCCTGACACCGTCGTCGTCATCCCCATCGGCGCGCAGGCCAAGGAACACGGGCCGCACCTGAAGCTCCGCAACGACTTCACGATCGCCGAGTACCTGAAGCGCCGTCTCCTGGACCGCACGGACGTCGTGGTGGCGCCGACGGTCAACTACCACTTCTATCCGGCGTTCGTGGAGTATCCCGGCTCGACCACCTTGAGGCTCGAAACGGCTCGCGATCTGATCGTCGATGTCTGCCGCAGCCTCGCCCGCTTCGGGCCGCGACGCTTCTACGCCCTGAACACCGGCGTCTCGACCGTACGCGCCCTCACGCCGGCCGTCGAGGTGCTGGCGGCCGAGGGCCTCGTGCTGCGCTTCACCAACATCGGCACGATCGTCGGGGACGTCGAGAAGAGAGTGCAGCAGCAGGAAGGCGGCACGCACGCCGATGAGCTCGAAACGTCGATGATGCTCTACATCGATCCCGCGTCCGTCGACATGAGGAAGGCCGTGAAGGACTATCACCCGGGCCCGTCGCCGCTGACGCGTGTCGACAACGGCCAGAACACGTACTCGGCGAGCGGCATTTTCGGCGACGCCACGCTCGCCACGCGCGAGAAGGGTCGGCAGATCGTCGAGGCCATGGTCGATCGCCTCGTGAAGGAGATTGCCGATCTCCGTACCGCCAAGTGACAGGGTGGGGCAAACCATGTTCGAAGCCGCCGAACTCGGACGCAAGGTGTCGAAGGAGGAGTACAAGGCGCGTGAGCCGGTCCTCCGCGGCGAACTGCTCGACGTGCAGAACCAGTTGCGCGCCGCCGCTGCCTGTTCGGTCATCGTGGTCTTTGCCGGCGTCGACGGTGCCGGCAAGGGTGAGACGGTCAACCTGTTGAACGCGTGGATGGATCCGCGCTGGATCGTGACGCAGGCGTTCGGCGAGCCGTCGGACGAGGAGCAGGAGCGGCCCGAATACTGGCGCTTCTGGCGTGCGCTGCCGCCCCGCGGGCGCATCGGCCTGTTTCTCAGCAGTTGGTACTCACGACCGGTGCTCGACCGCGTCTATCGCCGCCTCTCGTCCGACACCTTCGAGCAGCATCTTCACCGCATCGTGGACTTCGAGCAGATGCTCGCCTCGGATGGCGCGCTCATCCTCAAGTTCTGGATGCACCTCGGCAAGGCCGAACAGAAGAAGCGGCTGAAGGCGCTCGAAAAAGACCCCCTGCTGCGGTGGCAGGTGGACGACCTCGCGTGGAAACACTGGCGGATGTACCCGAAGTTCATCGGCGCCGCCGAGCACGCGATCCGCGAGACGAACCGCGGAACCTCCCCGTGGACGATCGTCGAGGGCGCCGACGCACGCTATCGGAGCCTGACCGTCGGCGAGGCGATTCGCGATGCCATCCGGGCGCACCTCGCCGAGATCGACGCGTCGAAGCCGCGGGGAGCCGGGGCCAGGTCGCCCGTCCGGCCGGCGACGGCCATGGCGGCCAAGCCCGCAACGGTCGTCTCGATCCTCTCGAGCCTCGACATGACGCAGAAGACGCCGCCGCCACGCGCGACGACGGACATGGATCGGCAGCAGGGACGGCTGCACGAACTGGCAGCCAAGGCGCGGGCGGCAGGCGTCTCGACCATTCTCGTCTTCGAGGGCTGGGATGCCGCCGGCAAGGGCGGCGCCATCCGCCGCGTGACGGCGGCGCTCGATGCCCGCGACTACCAGGTCATCCCGATTGCCGCGCCCACCGACGAGGAGCGGGCGCACCACTACCTCTGGCGATTCTGGCGGCACCTCGGGCGTGCCGGACGTGTCACCATCTTCGACCGCAGTTGGTACGGCCGCGTGCTCGTCGAACGCGTCGAGAAATTCGCCTCCGAGAAGGAGTGGATGCGTTCGTACGCGGAAATCAACCAGTTCGAAGATCAGCTCGCCGACCACGGCATCGTCCTCGTGAAGTGCTGGATGCACATCACGCGCGATGAACAACTGCGGCGCTTCAAGCAGCGTGAAGCCACGCCACACAAGCGGTGGAAGTTGACCGACGAGGACTGGCGCAACCGGGAGAAATGGGCGACCTACGAACGCGCGGTCAACGACATGATCGAGCGGACGAGCACGCGCCACGCGCCGTGGACGCTCGTCGAGGCCAACGACAAGGCATTCGGGCGCATCAAGGTGCTGCGCACGCTGTCAGACCGCCTGGCGCGCGCGGTCAGTCGGCGCACGTGATCACGTCCAGGAAGCCCTTGCCGAAGCGCTCGGCCCTCGACGGTCCGATTCCATAGATGCTCTCGAGCTCCGAGAGCGTGCGCGGGCGGAACGTGGCGAGTTCGCGCAACGTCCGATCGCTCGCGACGAAGTAGGGCGGCACACCGAGGCCGCGCGCCACGTCGAGGCGATGCCGGCGGAGCGCCTCGAACAGCGCGTCTTCCGCTTCGCCCGTCGAGTCGCCGGCCGCCCGTGCTCCCGCCACGACCGTCGGGCGTGAGGCCGGACCTCCCCGCCGCGGCGTGGCCGCGCGGCCCGCCACGCGGTCGCGCCGCGTGGCTGTCGGTGGCAGGAGAAGCCGCGCGGGACGGTCGGCCTTCATGACCGCGCGCCCGGCGTCCGTCAACCGCACCACCGGCCGGTCACCCGTCGAGAAGTCGATCCAGCCGGCGGTGACGGTTCGTCGCAGCAGCCTCAACAGCCACTCCTCCGAGTACTCCTTCAGGACGCCGAAGGTCGTCGTCCGATCGATGCCGGCGCGAACGAGGCGCTCGTCCGGCATCCCACGCAGGAGCTGGACCGCGGCCGTCATCCCGAAGCGACCGTGCACGCGCGCGACGCCGCTGAGCGCCTTGCGCACGATCAACGTGGCCGTCTCAGGGTCCTGATCGGACTCGCCGCCCGACAGCGCCTCGCACACGTCGCAGCGCCCGCAGCCAGCCAGCGTCTCGGCCTCGTCGCCAAAGTATCGGAGGATCGCGTCGTGCCGGCAGCTCCCGCCCTCGGCCCAGCGCATCAGCTCGAGGAACAGTGTCCACTTGTGCTCGATCGTCTCGGCGCTGGCGCCTTCCGCGCGCTCGAGCAGTCGCCGGCGCAGCGCCATGTCGCCGGGAGAGACGAGCAGCAGCCCCCACGCCGGATCGCCATCGCGCCCCGCCCGCCCCACCTCCTGGTAGTACGCCTCGACCGATCCCGGCGGCGAGAGATGCACCACCGCGCGCACGTCCGGACGGTCGATGCCCATCCCGAACGCGACCGTGGCGGCAACGATGTCCACCTGGCCGTCGATGAAGGATTGCTGCGCACGGGCCCGTACGTCGCGGTCGAGGCCCGCGTGATATGAGGTCGCACGCCATCCCCGAGCAGAAAGACGCTCTGCCTCCTCCTCGGCGCCTGCCCGCGTCATCGAGTAGACAATCGCGACGCCATTCGCGCCGCCCGGCCGCCCGAGAGCTTCGGCCAGCTGTCGGTCCACGTGCACCGCTCGCTCGCGCGGTCCTGAGATCTCGAGGGCGCGCAGGATCAAGTTCGGCCGCGCGAAGCCGCGCAGGATCTGCGGTGTGTCCGCGCCGAGGCCGAGACGCTCGAGGATCTCGTCGCGAACCACCGGGGTGGCCGTGGCCGTGCACGCGAGCATCCGAGCCGGGCGCACGTCGCGCAGCAGGTCGCCGATCTGCAGGTACTCCGGCCGGAAGTCGTGGCCCCACTCGCTGATGCAATGAGCCTCGTCCACCGCGACGAGCGGGATCTGCAGGTTCCGGAGCAGGCCCTGAAACCCGGGATAGGTCAGGCGCTCCGGCGCCACGTAGAGAAGTTGGAACTCCCCCGACGCCGCGCGCGCCATGCGCCGCCTCATCTCACCGGCCTCGAGCGTGGACGACAGGTACGTCACACGCACGCCGCGCTGCTCCAGCGCGTGCGCCTGATCCTGCATCAGCGCAATCAGCGGCGAGATGACCACCGTGGTGCCCGGCAGCAAGGTCGCCGGCAACTGGTAGATGAGGCTCTTCCCGCCGCCGGTCGGGGCGACGAGCAGGAGGCGTCCCACGGTGAGAAGGGTCTCGATCGCGTCGCGCTGGCCGGGCCGGAACTGCTGATACCCCAAGCGAACGAGGGCGTCATCGAGATTGTGGGACGGAGACATGGATCGGCTTCAGGCTCTGGACTCTGGGCGCACGGCGCCGGGCCGCACACTCGGGCTGGCTGACGCCAGGCCTGCCGCGCCCGCAGTCCGACACCGCGGCAGTCACACCCATATCGTACGTCACAAACGCGTCCGGATGTTCGCGCACGGCCGGCACTACGGCGTGAGAGGCCAAACCGTGAAGTCCCGCAACGCGCGCCGCTCGAGACCCGAGCCCATCGCATCGAGCGCCGCGTCGAGTTCGAGCAGGTGCGCGCGGCCGAGTTCGAGCGAGTGCTCGTCGGGCTGGAACGCGGTGCCCTCCGGGTAATCGAGAAACGGCGTGCGCCTATTCTCGATGTGGGCGCCAAGAATGTGCGCCACTGGCCGGGTCCGGGTGAAGGCGACCAACCGTTTCACGCTGGCGAGAAATGCAGCGGCGTCGCGAACGTACAGGCGGCCGGGATAGAGGAGATCGCCCGAAAGCAGGATGCCCGTCCGGCGATCGTAGAACGCGACCGAGGCCGCCTCGTGGCCGGGAATCGGAACGACGTCAACGAGCCGACCGCCAAGATCGATTGACCCGACATCGTCCGGCCACCGCTCGATCCCGAAGAACTTCGAGACATCGACAATGGACGTGCCGACAAGCGTGGTGTCCGGCATGCCCGCGAACTGTCCGTCGCCAGCCACGTGATCGCCGTGTCCGTGCGTGTGCGTGACGATGAGCGGCCGAGTGGCGCGGGCGTCCCGCCCGAAGCCGAGCAGTCTCCGCACCTCCGCCCCCACCTCCACCCCAGGCGCCCCCGTGTCGACCAACATCGCCCGCTCCTCGCCAACCAGCAGGTAGAGAAACGGCTTCTCGAAGTGCGTGCGGCCAGACTGCCGCACGACGATCAGGCCTGCGTTGAAGAAATGCACGCGGAATGCCGGCCCGCAGCCGCCGACCGCGTCCCGCTCATCGGTCCACGCCGTCGGGAGGCAGCCCGACTCGAGATTGGCGCCATCAGTGTTGTTGGTCACAATTCGATCATACCCGTCGCTCGCCTTTCCCGTCCTCGGGGCGACCGCACCGGACGCCGCTTCGGCGGGGTACGTCCGCCTTCCCGCCTGTCCCCCCGTCCGCGTCTCAGCAATGATAGAGTACGCTCCTGTCCACTTTCCCTGAGGAGGCACTTCCATGTCCGATCTTCGCGCGCCGCTCCGCCGTCTCGTGATCGAAGCCTTCGAACTGGCGCTCGAACGGCTTGCGTCCGGCGATCATCGCCCCTTCATCTTCTTCGCGGACGAGCGCGGCCGGAAGGCGCTCATCGATGTCGAAGCCGCCAGCGGTCGAATCGACGAGAAACTGGTCGCGGAAGCCCGTGAGATCGTCGCAAAGGGAATTGGCAAGGCCAAGCGGTACGCGTTGGCGTTCGACGGCCTCCTGACGTCCGGCAAGGAGAAGATCGATGCCGTGCTGCTCGAGGCCGGTGAGCAGGGTGAACCTGAAGCGCTGCTCGTCGCGCAGCCCTACGGCGTCCAGAAGAAGGCGCTCACCACGCTCGGCGATCCGGTCCTGCTCGGCCCGGTGAAGCAGCTGCTGAAGGCGGACAAGAAGCATGGCGTGAAGTCGGATGGGCGAAAGGGCGGAACGTCGGCAAAGCGGACCCTCGGGGCGACGAAGACCGCCGCCAGGAAGGCATCCACGAAGAAGCCGGCGCGGCGGACACGGTAGTCGTAAGTTCTCTCATTCGGTGCAGAAGCAGGGCGCCGTACGTCACTCTCCTTCCTGCACCTGTCTTTCGACGAGGTCTCACCATGCGTCTTCGCGCCTTCGTCCTGTTCGCTCTGGTTCTGCTCGTGCCCGCACTCGTCATGGCCGCCGACACCCGACCGCTCAAGGTCGATGACCAGTTCGCCTTGAGAGAGGTGGGTGACCCTCGCATCAGCCCGGACGGCAAGTGGGTGGCCTACACCGTGACGCGGCGCGATCCAATCAAGGACAAGGCCGACACCGACATCTACACGGCCCCTCTCGGCGGGGGCGCGTCCATTCGGCTGACGACCAGCGACAAGCCGGAGCACCGGCCGCGGTTCAGCCCGGACGGCAAATGGCTGGCGTTCATCTCGGGGCGCGAGGGCTCCCACGCGCAGGTATGGTTGCTCAACCGCGCCGGTGGCGAAGCCTTCAAGCTCACCGACTACAAGGCGGGCGTCTCGGACCTCGCGTGGTCGCCCGACAGCACGCGCCTCGCGCTCGTCGTCTCGGACGTCGACCCGGACGCACCGGGAGACGAGGCGCAGGCACCGACGGGCGACAAGAAGACCGAGAAGCCGATCGTCATCAACCGCCTGCAGTTCAAGCGCGACACCGAAGGCTACCTGCGGGAAATCAGGAACCACATCGTCGTCTTCGACATCCAGGCCAAGAGGAGCATGGCCGTGACGTCCGGGGCGTTCGACGATGGCGAGCCCGCATGGTCACCCGACGGAACTCTCGTCGCGTTCTCGAGCAACCGGACGCTGCCAGACCCTGACGTGAACCAGAACACCGACATCTTCGTGGTTCCCGCCAGGGGAGGCGTGCCGCGCGCAATCGCCAGGTCCGCGCGCGCCGAGTCCAGCCCTGTCTTCAGCCCCGACGGGAAGCTGATCGCGTACGTGGCGAGCGGCGACCCGAAGGACATGTGGTACGGGGCCAGTCACATCGAGGTGGCTCCCGTCGGCGGAGGGACGCCCAGGGCGCTGACCGACGCGCTCGACCGCAACGTCGCGAGCCCGCGGTTCTCGGCCGACGGCGGAAGCGTGTTCTTCATGCTCGAAGACGGCGGGAACCAGCATGTCGCGCGCGTGCCGGTGGGCGGTGGGACCATCGAGCGCGTCGCGGCCGGGGAGCGCGAGATCTCGGCGTTCGATCTCGGCCCGAACGGCGAACTGGTGGTACTCGAGAGCACGTGGCTCCATCCCGAAGAGGTCTCGTCTGTCCGGGACGGTGCGCTGAGACGCATTACGACGGTCAACGATGAAGTGCTCGGGGGCGTCGCGCTCGGAAGGCTGGAGCGGTTCAAGGCGAAGAGCGCCGACGGCACGATCGTGGACGGCTTCCTGACGCTGCCGCCCGGCTACGCGGCAGGTGTGAAGCTGCCGGCCATCCTGCGGATTCATGGAGGCCCAACCTCGCAGTACACGACAGGCTTCAACTGGGAGTGGCAGATCCTCGCGGCGCAGGGCTACGCCGTCATCGCTGCGAACCCGCGCGGCTCGACCGGCTACGGGACGGCCTACAGCCGCGCGATCTGGGCCGACTGGGGCAACAGGGACTTCCAGGACGTGATGGCCGCGGTGGACCATGCGGTCGCCATGGGCGTTGCCGATCCCGATCGGCTCGGCGTGGGCGGGTGGAGCTATGGCGGCATCCTGACCGACTACGTCATCTCGAAGACCACGCGGTTCAAGGCGGCCACCTCCGGCGCGAGCGCGTCGAACATCCTGGCCGGCTACGGCACCGACCACTACCAGTATGAGTACGAGGTCGAGATCGGGCTGCCCTGGAAGACTCGCGACACCTGGCTGAGGCTGTCGTCGTTCTTCGACGTGGAGAAGGTCGTTACGCCAACGCTGTTCTTGTGCGGCCAGCAGGACATGAACGTGCCGTTGCTCAACACGGAGCAGCTGTATCAGGCCGTCCGGCGCGTCGGCAAAGCCGAAACGGAGTTGGTGATCTATCCGGGCCAGTGGCACAGCATCCGGACGCCGAGCTACCGCAAGGACCTCGACGATCGCTACATCGCGTGGTACAACCGCCACCTGAAGCCGGCAACGCTGCTGGCCGGCGAGCGCAGGCCCGAGGCCACCTCCCTGGCCGGCGTGCCGCTGTACCCACCGGATCTCACCGCTGAAGCCAGGAAGGCCGCGGACGACAATCTGGCAAAAGCGCGGGAGGACTTCGTGCAGGCGCCCGACAGTGCCGATGCGATCGTCTGGCTGGGACGCCGGGCCGCCGTGGCCGGTCACGTGCGCGAAGCGATTGACATCTTCACGCGCGGCATCGCGAGGTTCCCGAACGACGCGCGGCTGTATCGCCACCGCGGTCACCGGTATGTCACCGTGCGCGAGTTCGACAAGGCTGTCGCCGACCTGACGAAGGCGACGCGGCTCGTCGAGGGCAAGCCCGATCAACCCGAGCCCACCACGTCGGATCCGAAGGTGATGTCGAGCGAGACGCTGAACTACGCCATCTGGTACCACCTGGGACTGGCTCACTACCTGAAGGGAGACTTCGAGAGGGCGCTCGAGGCCTACCAACAGTGCCGGGCGGTGGCGCGGGGCAACGACGATCAGGTCGTCGGCGCGAGCGATTGGCTCTACATGACGCTCCGTCGTCTCGGGCGGGCCGACCAGGCCGCGAAGGTCCTGGAGGCCATCGTCCCCGGCATGAAGGTGAAGGACGACCAGCAATACTATGACCGGCTGATGATGTACAAGGGCGCCTACGAGCCGGAGGACCTCCTGCGCGCCGGCGGCGACCCGGTCAGCGCGGCGACGTACGCCTACGGCGTGGCGAACTGGTACCTCTACAACGGGCGCAAGGACGAGGCAAAGGCGCTGTTTGCCCGCATCGTGAAGGGGCCCAACTGGATGCCATTCGGCTTCATCGCCGCAGAGACGGAGCTGGCGCGCATGAAGTAGGACGAAGACGGCCAGGAACCCACCCATGTCGGCACCGTCTGTTTGTCACTGACCATTTCCTTCAGGGTCCGCATGGGACACCATCCTCGTCCGTCAGGACGTGTTGTGGCTGGACGGTACTCGTGCTGGGGTTGTCGCCCAGGCGGCCCGACACGTCGTCGATGGTGCTTCGGACAGCAAGGCCCCGCCTTGGCGCGTCAAGCCGCCATGCGGTCCAGGAAGTCGTCGAGGCGCACGGCAGCCGCGCGCACGGGACGCCGCGGGAAGGAGGTCGTGCGTGGCGTGATGAAAGCAGTGTGGTGCGGGAGTGCGGGAGTGCGGGATCCGGCAAGCTGGCCCGCGGGGTGCAGAGACACGAAAGGCCCGCCGAGAGGCTCTATGATGGAACCGACCTCTCGACGGGCCTAATGAACACCCGGCGGTTGTGTGTCAGTCGTCACTGCCTCCTTCTGGTTCTGAGATGGAACATCTGACGAGTCGCGCGACTCGCCTGTCTATCTCACGTGCCTCCTTTCAACAGAACGTTTCCGTTGCTGGCACATCCTCGAGCCGTGAGCCGACGCGACCGGCGAGCGTGCCGCAGCCGCTGTGCCGGTGGCTTGGGGGGTCGAGATCCAGTGGATCCAGCCCCGGCCCGCAATCGGCTAACCGGACTTGAGTAACCCGAACATACGCCCCACGGTCCTCCGCGTCAAGCTGAGCCGTGGCTGCCGCGCCGGGCGTCGTCGAAGCGTGTTGACCGGTCCGCGACGCTGTCCCGCCGCCCCATGAGCCGGGCGGGATGCCTGTGCCCACTCCGATCGGGGTATCATGCGCTCGCCCCTCGGAGGCTCCATGAGAACCCGCCTGCTTCTCGTCGCGCTCGCCATACTCGTCCTCGCCGGAGGTCCCGCCGGCCAGCCGGTGTTCACCGGGCTCGAGATCTTCCCGCCCGAGGAGTTCGCCGCACGGCGCACGCGCGTCATGGATCGCATCGGCGACGCGGTCGCGGTCCTGCAGGGCACCAGCGAACGCCCGGGCGAGCAGCCGCTGCGCCAGGCCAATCAGTTCTTCTATCTCACCGGTGTCGTCGAGCCGCGCGCGCTGCTCGTCATCGACGGCCACGCGAAACGGTCCACGCTCTTCCTCCTCCCGAAGAACGATCGCCGCGAGCGCAGCATGTTCGGCGTCGGCCTCGGACCCGGTCCGGACGCGGCACGCGCCACCGGCATCGAGTCCGTCCTTGCCCGCGACGCGTTCGCTGCCGCGATCGCTGAGGTCGGCCAGGACGGACGACGGATTGTGACGCCGTTCAGGCCGGAGGTGCTGGGTGAGGCGTCGTCTTCCGACCCTGCCGCGCTGTGGCGCGCCACGGCGAACGACCCATGGGACGGGCGCATGTCGCGCGAGCAGGCGTTCATCGCGAAGCTGAAGGCGGCCGCGCCGCGCTCCGAGATGACCGACCTCGACCCCATCCTCGACGCGATGCGCGTCGTCAAGAGCCCGCGCGAAATTGCCGTGCTGCGTCAATCGGGCCGGATTGCCGGACTTGGCGTCATCGAGGCGATGCGCGAGGCGAGCCCCGGGCTCTACGAATACGAACTCCAGGCTGCCGCCGACTTCGTCTTCAAGAAGCACGGCGCCTACGGGCCGTCGTACTTCGGCCTCATTGCCACAGGGCCGAACACCTATTACTCCCACTACCACAAGGGCACCGCGCGCCTGGCCGAAGGCGATCTGGTGCAGATGGACTACGGTGCGGACTACAAGTACTACCAGAGCGACATCACGCGGGTGTTTCCCGCCAACGGCCGCTTCACGCCGCGCCAGCGCGAGTACTACTCGATTTGCTTGGAACTCTATCGCGCGATGATGACATCCATTCGCGTCCATGCCGCGCCCGCCGCCATCCTCCGCGACGCCGTCGTGAAGATGGACCGCATCCTCTCGACGTTTGCGTTCGCCGATCCGAAGATCAAGGCCGCGGCGGTGGACTACGTGGAGCGCTTCCGGAAGAGCAGCGCCACCAGCCTGGGCCACGCCATCGGGATGGAGGTCCACGACGTCGGCGGCCCCGCGCAGTTCGCCACGCTCGAGCCGGGACAGCTCTTCTGCATCGAGCCCGCAATGCGGCTCGAGGACGAGCACCTGGGGATTCGTATCGAGGACACGATCCTGATGACGGAGACGGGCTACGAGAGCCTCACCGGCTTCGTGCCGATCGAGATCGCGGACATCGAGAAAACGATGAAGAAGACGGGCCCGGGGAAGGGGAAATCGCTCCCGGAGTGACAGCGCGGCGGCCTCGGCGGCCGGCTGCCGACACGGCAACCGGCCACCACTGTGGCCTTTTCGCTACTTCTGCAGCGAGATCTCGGTGACACTCATCATGTCACCGTCGATCGTGCCCGTGACGCTGACCTTCCAGCCGGTGTCCTTCTCGGTGTCCTTGATGAACTGGAGGACCTTCCGGTTGCTCTCGGTGTCGAACTTCAGGAACTTGCCCTCCTCGGTCAGCACGGCGTACCCGCTGGCGACGCACTTGTCCATCAGCAGGCAGTCCTTGTCATGGCCGTCCGCGAACCCCGCCTCGCCCCGATGCTTCGTGCCGCACGCGACATCGATCAGGTTGCCACTAATCGTCTTCGATTCGCTCGCGACCGCCAGCGTTGCGAGGCCGGTAACCAGCGCGAGCGTGAATACCGCCGCCAGTTTCTTCATTGTCACTCCTCGTGTTCGAGCCAACCGCCATCTGCCAAGCCGTTGAAACGGGCGAGACCGAAGCGGGTCTCCGACGATCGAGACAGGCCAAGCCCTTCCGCGGCGATGAGACACCATGCGTCGTTCGTGCCAACCCGCGGACCGCGTTATCCCGAGGAATTCCAGCCCCGCGCGGCCGATGTCGTCGCGAACGGTTACGCTGGAGGTAAGTGGTTCACCGCGGACGTAAAGAAGCGGCGTTAGAATGGCAGGCATGACGCTCCGAGCCTGTCGCGTGTACGAGAAGGACAAGGGTGTTGATGCCCGCATGGTCGAGATGGCCGTCGACGATCTCACGTCTGGCGAGGTCGTCATCCGCGCCGAGTGGTCGGGCATCAACTTCAAGGACGCGTTGGCGGTGACCGGCCGCGGGCGGATCTTCAAGCGCCTGCCGCTCAATGCCGGCATCGATGTCGCCGGCTGCGTCGAGTCATCGTCCGACGGGCGGTTCGCGCCGGGCGACGAGGTGCTCGTCAACGGCATGGGGCTCGGTGAGACGCAGGACGGCGGCTTCGCCGAGCGCGTCCGCGTGCCGGCGGACTGGGTCGTGCCGATGCCCGCCGGCCTCGACACGCGGCACGCGATGATTCTCGGCACCGCGGGCTTCACCGCGGCGCTCGCCCTCCATCGCATGGAGACCAACGGTCAGTCTCCGGACAAGGGCCCAATCGTCGTCACCGGCGCGACGGGCGGCGTCGGGTCGGCCGCCGTGTCGATGCTCGCGCGGCGCGGCTACCGCGTGATTGCCGTCTCGGGACGCTCCGAGCACCACGCCTACTTGCGCGAACTCGGGGCCAGCGAGGTGACGACGGCGGACGGCCTCGGGCTTGGATCGAAATCGCTCGAGAGCGCACGGTTCGGCGGCGCCATCGACAACGTCGGCGGGCAACTCCTGCAGAAGCTCATCCCGCACGTCGCGCTCTGGGGGAACGTGGCCGCGATCGGCAACGCCGGCGGAGCCGCGTTTGACGCCACGGTCTTCCCGTTCATCCTGCGCGGCGTCAGCCTGCTCGGCGCCAGCTCGGCAAACTGCCCGATGACGCTGCGGACCGAGATTTGGCACATGCTCGGCGACGACGTCCAGCCGGGTCGACTCGAACGGATCGTCGGAGGCGTCGTCCCGCTTGCCGAGGTGATTCCCGCCTGCAGCACGCTGATGAACAGAACGGCTCGCGGACGCGTGCTGGTCGACTGCCGGTAGTGCGCACGGGCGGGAGGCCCGTGCCACTCCGTGCGCGCGGCTTCCACGCCGTTCAGCTTCCAAACGGCGTCGTTGACCGGTGCCCGGCGCTCGGGCACAATCGAAACTAGGCAATCCACCGCATCTCGACCTGCGCACCCTCGCGACGGCGACCAGCCGTCCCCGCGAGTGGTCCGCGGGAAGTGTCACGACGCTGCCCCCGTTCGGCGGGCGCACGTTCGGGAAGGAGTGAGAGATGAGCGCCGTGCGAGTACTCGTCGGGACGCGCAAGGGCGCGTTCGTTCTGGCGTCGGATGGCAAGCGCAAGCGATGGAAGGTCAGTGGTCCGCACTTCGCCGGCTGGGAGGTCTACCATGTCAAGGGCTCACCCGTGGACCCGGATCGGCTGTACGCGTCGCAGTGCAGCGGCTGGTTCGGACAGGTGATCCAGCGCTCGAACGACGGCGGCAAGACCTGGGAGGCGGTCGGCAATCAGTTCGCCTACGACGGCGTGCCCGGTACGCACTTGTGGTACGACGGCACGCCTCACGCCTGGGAATTCGCGAGGGTCTGGCATTTGGAGCCGTCTTTGAGCGATCCGGACACGGTGTACGCCGGAATCCAGGATGCAGCCCTGTTCAAGACCTCAAACGGCGGCCAGACGTGGCACGAACTCGCCGGCCTTCGCTGTCACGACACGGCGACCTCCTGGCAGCCTGGCGCGGGCGGGATGTGCCTGCACACAATCCTTCTCGACCCGAGCGATCCCCGGCGGATCTTCATTGCCATCTCGGCAGCCGGCGCGTTCCGGACAGACGATGGCGGAACGACCTGGCGGCCCATCAACCGTGGGCTGAAATCCGAGGGCATCGCGAAGCCTGACGCCGAGGTTGGCCACTGCGTGCACCGCATCGCACTGCACGGGTCGCGCCCGAACGTGCTGTTCATGCAGAAGCACTGGGACATCATGCGCAGCGACGATGCCGGCGAGTCGTGGCACGAGGTGAGCGGGAATTTGCCGACCGACTTCGGCTTCGTCATCGACGTGCACGCGCACGAGCCCGACACCATCTACGTCGTGCCTATCAAGAGCGACTCCGAGCACTATCCAGTCGATGGCCGGCTGCGCGTCTACCGCAGTCGCGCGGGCGGTCACGAGTGGGAGCCGCTCTCCAAGGGCCTGCCGCAGCGGAACTGTTACGTCAACGTCCTGCGCGACGCGATGGCCGTCGACTCGCTCGATTCGTGCGGCGTGTATTTCGGCACGACCGGTGGCCAGGTCTACGCCTCGGCCGACGCCGGGGATACATGGTCGCCCATCGTTCGCGATCTTCCGGGCGTGCTGTCGGTGGAGGTGCAGACGCTGCCATGATCCGAATCGTGCTCCCGACTCACCTGCGAACGCTGGCTCGCGTCGACGACGAGGTGCGGCTCGAGGTCGCGGGTCCGGTCACGCAGCGGACGGTCCTGGACGCGCTCGAGGGCGCCTACCCCACGTTAGGCGGCACGATCCGCGACCGCGTGACGCTCCGACGACGTCCGTTCATCCGGTTCTTCGCGTGCGAGCAGGACCTGTCCCACGACGCGCCCGACGCCCCCCTGCCAGACGCGGTGGCCGCGGGGGCAGAACCCTTCCTGGTCGTGGGAGCGATGGCTGGCGGCTAGGAGGACGCTGAGCAGCGCGGCGCTTTCGTGTTTCGAAAGCGCTTTCGGCACGCTGGAACCGACGAGCCGTCATGTCGTCGAACGACGCCAGTTCGCTGACAAAACCCGCCGGAGCACCTGGCACCGCTGTTGCTCTCTTCCAGAGCGAGGCCTTCGCCTCGGACAAGGAACAGAACATGAAACTCCGGATCTTCAGCGGCGTCGCCATCGCCTTCGCACTTGCCGGGTGGGCCTGCAGCGGCGGCAGCAACTACTCAACCAGCCCGTCACCAACGCCGACCCCGGGTGGAGGAGGAGGCGGCTCGGCGTCCACAACCATCAGCATCGTCGGCAACCTCGGCGGTGGGTCGTTCACGCCGAACCCGGGCGACGCAGCGAACGGCACGACGATCGCGTGGATGAACAACGACTCGCTCACTCACCGCATCGTGATGAACGACGGTTCACTCGACACCGGCAACCTCGCCCCCGGGCAGACCAGCGCGGCGTTGACGATGAAGAGCAACGGCGGGAACTATCACTGCACGATCCACCCGTCGATGGTCGGTTCCATCAAGTCCTCCACCGGTCAGCCGCCACCGTGTCAGGGTTTGTACTGCTGAAAGTCGCAGCGTGCTGCGTGCTGAGTGCGCACCCAGCTCTTCTGCGCACTCAGCAACCGGCACTCAGCGCGCGGCTCTTCTGCGCGCGGAGCACCCATCACTTCCCTCCGCCTCTCACACCACTCACTCGCCGCGATCTCGACGACAGTGGAAGAAGTGGGAGGGCGTTGACTACTTCTGGGGCGTCGCGTTCTCGATGATCACCTGATACTTGTAGCCGGCCGTGAAGTCGCGGTCGGTTCCGACCCTGCCGGTGAACGTCACCACGTCGCCCATCTTCACCATCGCGGCGGTCGTGAGCGTGATGTCGTTCGTCCCGTCTGCCGCTTTGCCGCTGCCGTCCTGGATGTGGACCCAGTTGCGGTCGAGAATCTGCGCGTTGAACTTCACCACCGTGCCACGCACCGTCACGGTCTTGCCGTTCAGCGACGCGCGCTTCTGCCACACGTCTGCCACCGACATCCCCCCGGTCGGCGGCGCCAGCGGCACCACCGTCAACCCGGGCGGCACCCGCGTTCCGTGCGGACTCCCGCCCATGGCCGGTGGCATCTGGGCCTGCCCGTGTCCCACGGCCATCGGTGGTGCCACCTGCCCACTGGCGGCGGGAACGTGGCCTTCGGGCGTGATGGCCGCCACGAAGTAGATGAGCGGGAAATCGCGGTTCAGCGACTGGCTGTGGAAGTTCTGCATCGGTGTCTCGAGCGGCACCGACACTCGGTCGCCGACCACCACCTTGAAGCGCGCGGACGCGGCCCAGAGCTCGCCCGACCCGGTCTTGACGCGCACGTAGGTGTAGTTCGAGGCATCCATCGTCTCTTCAACCCTGCCAGTCGCAATCTGCACGCCGCCTGCCGGCAGCGTGGGCTGCGCAGCCGCGGGCGCGCCGGCAGCCGACTGCCCGGCAGCAGCGGTCGCGGCGGGCACCGGATGGTCGGTCGACACCCGCGAGCAGCCGAATGATGTGGCAGCGGTCAGAACGAGGCACAGCACGGTCAGTCTCATCTCGGTCAAGCAGATCACCCCCTTCGAACACGGTACTACAACTCCCACCCCGAATCCCACGGGGCCAGCCGTCGGTGTGCCTCAGTGGGACGTGGCACGCAGCACTCGGCACAGTCCTCAGAGTAACAACGCATCCACCCGGTGCGCATGCACCGTCTCGTCGCAGGGGGACCATGCAAAGACGGTGAAGCGGCCGTCCTGCGAGGCGACGAGGGCGAGGCCTTGCTGCTGGTCGCGGACGAACTGCGCGGCGGACAGATGCCGTGTCCCGCCGAGTTGGGACGGGACGATCGCCGTCGCCACGCTTCCCTCGATCGGCTCGGTCATCGTCACGCGATCCACCTGCTGGAACCCGTGCCGTCGCACGATCTTCGCACCGAACGCCAGGAGCTCGTAACGGTCCGTCACGACGGCCGCGCCATCGACTGCGGTCAGGCCAGCGATGGCGTCCACTGTCCGGTCGAGCGACTCGCGCCACGCCACGTCCCGGCGCCGCGACTCGGGCTCGTCGAGCAGGGTGCACAGCGTCGAGAACGGCGGGGCGAGCGCGTACGGGATCGGTCGGACGATTGATTCGCGCCACCTCTCGTCGCCGGCCGGGACCACGAGCAGCGTGCCGCCGCGGCCGTGAGCCCGCATCGAGACGGCGAGCTGGACGATGACGTTGACCGTGTCCACCCAGGTCGAGGGGGCCTCGAAGGCGAGTAGCGCCTGCAGCAGCGCCGGGCAATCCGGCAGGCTCGACGCGTACTCGTCCACGATCTTGATCTGGTCCCCCTCGAGCACGGCCACGTTGACGAACTTCCCGGACTCGTCACCGCGATGGTGCTTCACGACCAGCAGCCCCGGCGCGGCCACCTCGAGGACAAAGCACATCGCGGGAGTGCGTTGTGTGGTCCCCCATACCCGGAGTTCATCGCCGTCGCGCCAGACGCCGAGGTGGATACCGGCGCGCTCGACCGCCGGTGCCACCTTCGTGAGCGCCCCCGGCGTCAGCGGCAGCGGACGCTCGAACCGTAGCGGGTGGGGTGACTGGTCCGGCGCCAGGAACGCGAGCGAGATCTTGGGCACGTAGATCTCCTCGCGGCGGAGGCTGGCCCAGAAAGCGGCATCCACCATGGCCTCGATCGTGTGAACGTCGGGCAGCACGGCCGTGGCTTCGACGCCGTGCTGTCGCGCCTGATCCAACTGGTGCGCGAAGTGAGCCTCGAGCCGCGCCGCCACGAAGCGCGCGGCCGGGTACGCCGCCGGAGTGAGGGACATGGAGACAGTATGACAAAGGCGGGCGGAGAAAGGGGAACTCGCCCTGCAGAGCAGGCCCCATGGTCTGCTCCGGCCGAAGATCCCTCGCCCCGGTGTTGGTTCCTGGCCTCGGTCGCCGTGTTGCCAGCCTGCCCTGCGACACCGAGGCCGGCGGACGGAGCATGGCTTCAGCCATGCTCTGACAGATCATCTCCCTGGGATCGGTCGCAGCCGGAACGAATACGAGTACGCCTTCTGCCCCGGCAACCGATAGCTCTCCATCGGGTGCGCCTGACGCGACCAGCTGTCGATGCCGCCGACGCCCATCTGCGCGAGATCGAGGTTCAGGTACGTCTCGGGTCGCTTCGTAATCTGGAACGAGTAGGCGGCGGCCTCGATGTCGCGACGCGACGCGTGGTGCGCCGTGACGTTCAGCAGCGGCATGCCTTCCGCGCGCAGACCCATGCCGCTCGCGTTGGTCAGCTCCACCCACCGCACGTCGGTCCGGTTGCCGTTCTCCTGCGGCCGCGAGTATTCCACCCAGGTGTCGGACACCGTGGACGCGTAGACGCCGACGCGCTCGAACTTGCGGTCCGTGTACGTCTCGACCGGGCCGCGGCCGTACCACCGGAGCTGTTCGAAGCCGGGGCTGACGACCAGCTCGAGGCCGAAGCGCGGCATCATTGGGAGCGGCCGCGCGCCGGGCTCGTACGACACCGCGACGAGGAGTTCGCCGCTCGCGTACACGGTGTAGGCCATCGTGTACTTCGCGTCGACGGTCGGCAGCAGCGCCTGCACGGTGATCGTCGCGCTCGCCTCGTCCACGCGCTTCACCTTCACGTCGGTGACGCGCCACGCAGCACCTGCCTCGCGCCAGACGAGCAGGTTCCGCTCGGGGTCGGGCCTCGCCGCCCAGCCGATCGACTTCCACGCTCCGCGGTCGTTGTCCGTCATCGCCCGCCAGAAATCGGGGAGCGGCCCGCGCCCGATCAGCGGATGGTTCCGGTACGCGTAGCTGACCAGCACGCCGTTGAGCCGGTCGAAGACGAGGGCGAACTCGCGCCCGCTCATACGCACCATCTCCGAACTGTCCACGATCGCGAGCGGGCCCGCATCCGCAGCCACGGGTGCCGCGGCGGCGAGACTCGCGACCGGCAGCTTCCACTGCTCCCACGCCACCTCGTGTCCCTTCTTCGCCCACGGCGCATCGGCCTTCAGCCGGAAACTGAAGTTCAGCCAGTACTCCGCGCCAGATTCGGGCGCCAGCGTCGGAATCTGGACAGAGAACGCCTTCTCCTGGCGCGGTGCGACATCGAGTTCGGGGAGCGAACCGGACGTCACCGGGATCCCGTTCTTCGTCACCTCCCAGATCCCCTCAACGAGGTCCTTCGGGTTGATGGCGTCGAACCAGCTCTTCACCTTGAACTGTCCGGTGGCGAGATCGACAGGTGTGACGTGGATTGAACGATAGACGTACTTGATCGCCAGCAGCCCGGGATGCGGCGTCCGATCGGGACCCACCAGGCCGTTCTGCGAGAAGTTGTTGTCGTTGTGCATCCCGATGCGGTCTTCCCAATAGCCGCCGTAAGCGAGGAACGTGGGACGCCCGTCGAAGCCCGCCTTGTACTCGGGCGGCACCGGCTGGCGGATCCCCTGGTCCACCCAGTCCCAGACGAAGGCTCCGCGCGCGTTCGAATCGCCGTAGAAGATCTCCCAGTACTCCTTCAACCCGCCGTTGCTGTTCCCCATCGCGTGGCTGTACTCGCAGAGGATCAGCGGCATCGTCGGGCGCTTCGCCGCGAGCGTGGCCACAACCTGCGGCGACGGGTACATGAACGAGTTGATGTCGGAATTCGAGCCGCCGTTGGATGTGCTGCCGCAGTAGTGGACCGGACGCGACTTGTCGCGGCCCTTCAACCACTGGTAGCCGGCGGCGAAATTCGGCCCATCGCCCGCCTCGTTCCCCATCGACCAGATCACGACCGACGGGTGGTTCTTGTCGCGCTCCACCATCCGTTCGATCCGATCGAGATGCGCCGCCTTCCACGCCGGATCGTTCGCCAGCCGGTTCTTCGTATCGTCGCCGTACCCGTGGCTCTCGATGTTCGCCTCGTCGATGACGTAGAGACCATACCGGTCGCAGAGGTCGTACCACTCGGGATCGTTTGGATAGTGGGACGTGCGGACGGCGTTCACGTTGTGCTGCTTCATCAACTCGATGTCGCGGATCATCAGCGCGCGGCTGACCGTGTGCCCGGCATCGGCGTCGTGCTCGTGACGGTTCACGCCTCGAAAGACAATCGCCTGGCCGTTGATGAGGAGGCGGGCATTGCGGATCTCCACCTTGCGAAACCCGACGCGGACCGGCACAACCTCGATCGGCTTGCCGGCGCCGTCCTTCAGCGTGAGGAGCAGCGAGTAGACGTTGGGCGTCTCGGCAAACCACTTCATCGGCGCGCGGACGGGCAACTCGAAATGGACGGCTGCCTCTCCCCCGGCGGACACGCTCGCGCTCTTGGTCACGGCGGTGAAGACCTGGCGCCCGGCCGGATCGTACATGTCGAGCGAGACGCGAACCGGGGCCGAGGTCGTCGCGACGTTGCGGACCATGATGGTGGTGTCCAGCGTGCCGTCGCGGTACGCCGCGTCGAGATCGGCCCGGGCCTCGACGTCGCGGATGTAGGTCGGCGCCGCGCTCCAGAGGTACACCTCGCGGAAGATGCCGCTCAGCCGGAACATGTCCTGGTCTTCCAGAAACGACCCGTCGCTCCAGCGATAGACCTCGACGGCCAGCGCGTTCGCTCCCGGCGCGAGGAACGGCGTGACGTCGAACTCCGCCGGCGTCCGGCTGTCCTCGCTGTAGCCCACGCGCTGCCCGTTCACCCACGCGTAGAACGCCGAGTCGACGCCCGCGAAGTGGAGGTACACGCGACGGCCGCTCCAGCCTTCGGGCACGGTGAACGACACGCGGTACGAACCGACCGGATTGTCGGCGCGCGGCACGCGGGGATCCTTTCGATCGAACGCGAACGGATACGTCACGTTGGAGTAGATCGGAATGCCGAACCCCTGCAGTTCCCAGTTGCCGGGCACGCGAATCGTCTTCCACGCCGAATCGTCGAAACCCACGCGCTCGAACCCGACCGGGCGCGCGGCGGGCCGCGGCGCATAGTGGAACTTCCAGGTGCCGTTGAGCGACTGGACCCACGGCGAGGCCGCGGGTTCCCCCTGGCGGGCGAGTTGCGACGACGGGTAACGCGTGAGGGTGGCGTGCGGCCGCTCGGTGTTCACGTGAAGGACCGCCGGGTCGTCCCACTCCTCACGTGCCGCGGACGGCGCCTGGCCGGAAGCCGGGAATCCCGCGAGCAGACCGAGCACGATTCCCAGCCACGCGAACGTCATCATGGCAACCTCCTCGATAACCAGCCGTCGAATGAGAACGTCGACACGGCCAGGCCGCCGCCCAGCCTCGGCGCGCTGCGATAGTACTCGATCTGGAGCGGAAAAGAACGGGGCCCGCGGTCGAACCGACCGAGGGCCCCAAAGCCATGAGGAGCGCTGCGTGGTAATGCCACTTGAGCTGTGTGACTTGTACCACACCACCTGGAGTCGATCAAGATAATACTTAGGAATGGCGCGCGTCGCGTGCGAGAATGTGATCCGTTCAGGCGTTTTCGGCGCTCGGGCCGCCTTTCAGCGGGTACGTTAACGCGCGATAACTGGTATTACCTGTCATGCTCCCAGTGAGTCCTCGCTCTCGACTGCCGCTCCTGTCCGCGTTCGTCGTCGGGGTCGGCCTCGCCGCGCTCGTCGCACAGGCTCCTCCGCGACCGATCGCCTCCACCTGGGCGCGCGGCATCGAGGGCCAGCGCAGGGCCGACCTGGGAAACGGCGCGTATCTCAATCCGATCTTCGCCGGTGACCATCCCGACCCCACGATTCTCAAGGACGGCATCGACTACTACGTCACCTTCTCGTCGTTCGACGCCTACCCCGGCCTCGTCATCTGGCACTCGCGCGATCTCGTCAACTGGGAGCCGATTGGCCCCAGCCTGTTCAGGAACGTCGGCTCGGTGTGGGCACCGGATCTCGTCAAGCACAAGGGGCGCTACTACATCTATTTCCCGGGCCAGAAACGAACGGAAGGTGGCCAATCGTCGAACTACGTGATCTGGGCTGACGACATCCGAGGGCCATGGAGCGATCCCATCGACCTCAAGGTCGGTCGGATCGACCCCGGGCACGCCGTTGGACCCGACGGGCGCCGGTATCTCTTCCTGAGCGGCGGCTACAGGGTCACGCTGTCAGACGATGGCCTGGCGGCCACGAGCCCGCTGAAGAAGGTGTACGACGGCTGGCGATACCCCGAGGACTGGGTCGTCGAGGGCTTCGCCCAGGAAGGTCCGAAGATCCTGAGGCGCGGGGACTACTACTACATGGTCCTCGCCGAAGGCGGCACGGCCGGCCCGCCGACGAGCCACATGGTGGTGGCGGCGCGGTCGAAATCGATCGAAGGCCCCTGGGAGAACTCGCCATTCAACGCGATCGTGCGGACCAGGTCGGCCGATGAGCGCTGGTGGTCCAAGGGACACGCCACGCTCGTCGAAGGCCCCGACAGCCGGTGGTACCTCGTCTACCACGCCTACGAGAACGGATTCTACAACTTGGGACGCCAGACGCTGCTCGAACCGGTGGAATGGATGCCCGACGGCTGGTTCAGGGCTTCTGGAGCTGACGTGGCGGCTCCCATCGCCAAGCCGGCGGGTGCGGCTGTCCCACATGGCTTCGCCTTCTCCGACGACTTCACTCGAAACAAGATGGGCGTGCAGTGGAGCTTCTACAAGGGCACCGACACCGACCGTGACCGCTATCGATACGAGAACGGAAGCCTCGTGCTGAAGGCCAAGGGCGCCACGCCCGCCGACAGTTCGCCGCTCTGGTTCGTGTGCGGGGATCACGCCTATGAGGTGGAGGTCGAAATCGACATCGACGCGGGCGCGACGGCTGGTCTGATCCTGTTCTACAACAGCCGTCTGTACGCCGGCCTCGGGTTCTCGGATTCAAGCCTCGTCATGCACCGCTACGGCACCGAGCGTGTGAGCGCCAAGCCAGCGCCGCTCGGGCGTCACGCGTTCATCCGCCTGCGGAACGACAGGCACATCGTCACGATCCACACGAGCACCGATCGGAAGACCTGGCAGGAATTCGGGACGCGCATGGAAGTGTCGGGCTATCACCACAACGTCGCGTACGACTTCCTGAGTCTGCGCCCCGCCCTCTACGCGGCTGGCGCCGGCGAGGTGCGCTTTCGCAACTTTCGCTACCGGGCGCTCGAATAGCCACCGAGACACGTGGCACCCGGTGTCTTTCACGCGTCAAGGAAGTCCTCGCGAACCGGCGTGAAGATGTCGATCAACACCACCTCCTCGTCGAGCATCGTTGCGCCGTGCTCGACGTTGGACGGGAAGTGCAGGACGTCCCCCGGACCGGCGATGCGCTCCTCGCGCCCGATGTAGAAGCGGACGCGCCCCTGTTCCACCAGGGTCATCTGTTCGTGCGGATGCGTGTGGACCGGTGTGACCACGTGCGGGTCGAACCGCAGGCGGCAAATCATCAGGTTGTCGCCGACCATCATTCGACGCTCGGCACCGACAAGCGGCGACGCGACGGGAATGCTGGTCCAGGACGCGTGTTGATATCGCGGCGATTCGGTCTCGTTCATCGATTCACTCCTTCGTCCTCACGATCGCTACTCCCGGAATCGCACCACGTTGTTGCGGAGCGTCGTCTCGGGCGTCTTCCGCGGAGCCTCGATCGTCAGGCTGCCGCCCTTCCACGCCGAGCCGGCGGGCAGCGAGAGCGAGACGACCGCGGTCTTCGGCACGAGATCGACAGGCGCCCGCAGCACGGGCACGCTCGCGCTGGCGATGACGCGGCCGTCCCTGCCGCGGAGCACAAGCGTCGACGCGGGCGTGTCCACCGCCCCGAGGCTGTGGACAGTCACCTTCATCGTATGGCCCTCGACGCGCACGTCGGCGTCAGAGATTCCGAGATCCGGTCGCGACCAGTACGGCACGCCCTTCGTCACCAGGTTCAGCTCGATGATGGTCACCACCTTGGGCGGGAACACGATGTCGAGCCCGGACGACCGCTCGAACGCCACCGTCCGCGTCGTCTGCTCTCCGGCAATGGCCTCCCCGCTCTCCGCGCCCGTGCCCTGCGTCATCGACCAGATCCCGGGCTCGACGTCCCACCCTGTCATCCTCGCCTCGACGGGCGCCGAATCGAGATTGTAGGCGACGATGCGAAGGCGCGTGGGCGTGGGATCGCGAACCAGGATGGCCACGCGCTCAGCGGCATCGACGGGGGAGAAATCCCAGCTCACGGCGTGGCCCGGGTAGAACATGTTCCGCACGAGCGCAACGCCGCCGAGCCGCGACCGCTGGAGGTCCGCGTGGTCCACATTGACGCGGTCGATCCAGAGGCTGCCCTCGGTGTTGATGTACTCGCGAAGCGCAGCCGCTTCAGCCACGCGCGTGTAGAGCTCGGCCAGGTGCTGCCGGTCGCCGCTCACCTGCCATGCCTGGTGATGCAGGGCGTTCCCGCCGCGATCGGCGGGCCCTTCGACCAGCGCCAGCAGCTTCGGCCCCCACTCCTGCCTCAGACCGGCAAGATCGAGCGCGTTCCCGCTGATGGCGGCCAGGTTCCGAGGCCCGCTCTCGAGCATCGGCTGCAGGTACTTCCGGTCGCCAGTCCACCGGTACACCGCCCAGAGCATCGGCCACGCACGATCAGACGGTTCGGGCAGGTCCTTGTCGGTGACGAAGTGAATCGTCGCGGGGAAGGAGGCGTGCCCGGCCGCATCCACCGTGCGATGCGCGAGCAGGCCGTCTGCGAGTTCGGTCACCCATTGGCGCACCCGCGGCGAACCATTGAAACTGGCCAGCAGCAAAGCGGGGTGCGTCACGAGATAGGAGTACGCCTTCGAGTAGCCCCACACGCTGTCCTCGGCGACCTTCGTCCCGCTGAAGTAGCACGACCTCACGTGGCGATGGCCGGCCGCGTTCACGCCGGTCAGCTTCTCGACGGCCCTCGCCGTCTCCATCGCCCGTTCGAGCTGTCTCGGGCTCCCGTAGTCGAGCATCAGCGCCTGCCCGAGGACGGAGATGCCCTCCTCGTAGCTGTGCAGTTCGTCAGCCTGGATCGTGGCCAGTCCGTTGGTGAACATGCCTTGCGCGTAGAAGGCCTCCATCTCGCGCAGCAGCGACTCCTTGACCTTCTCGGGCCGGCTGCCCATCAGCGCCGTCCCCGGCCACCAGTTCGTCAAGTCACCATCATCCGACAGGCCGCCGCCGAACTCGCCGTTGTCGATCTGTCGGTTGTCGATATACCAGTTGACGAATCGTCGGAGCGCACCGAGCGCCTCGACCTGGCGAAACGCCCACAGCGGCGCGCCAGCGGGCGGCTCTGCGAGCGTGACCGACGGACGCGGCTGTTCGCGGTTGTAGTCGGCCCAGTACTGCCGCCCCAGCTCGTGGTCCGGCTCGACTCGCAGCAGATCGGTGAGGTCGGTTTCGAACTGGGTGTAGAGGCTCAGGCGTCGGCTGTTCGGATGTTCCTCGACGATCTGCGCGTAATTGTCGCGGACCTGGGTGAAACGATCGAGGACGTGCTCGCGCGCCGCAGCCTGCCACTTCTTGAAGACGAGCCTGATCTCGGCGCCGTCGAGGGCCTCGGGGCCGAACTCCGCGCTGGATGCGGCGATGGTGATCCACAGGCTCTTGCCGTTCGGCAGGATGCGATCGCGCGTGTCGAGCCAGAGCGTGTGCGGCTCGCCCGGTTTCACCGAGACGCTCACGTCCATCATCGTCCGGAGCGGCCAGATCGGATCGTGCACCTGCACGTGGATGGGAACGTACTGGCCGTGTGTCGGCTTCACGTTGAGCGCCGGCAGATCGATCGCGACACCGTCGAGCCCGGCCTGGATGCTCGTCCAGGTGTAGGAGAAGCCGCGCGGCGCCTGGCTGAGCGTGACGTCCCGGAAGTCGGCGGGGACAAGGACGTGGACGATCGGCAGACCGCGAGGCCCCGGCGCCCGCAGGGTCCGCGGCGCGCCTGCGGGCAGCGCGACGACCGTGCGCTGCTCGTCGGCGGGGAACCGGCCCGAGATGTAGTCCAGCAGCGGCTTCAGGCAGGGCTGGTCCGGCCCAGCCGACGCCTGCACCCGGTAGGTCAGCTTGGCGGTGCCCGCCGGCTCCGCGACATCCGCCACGTAGTAGGCGCCAAGCTCGCCGATCGGCGTCTCCTGCTCGACGTTGGTGAACCGCAGCGTCTGGCCGTGCACCGGCTGCGGCAGCCGGGTGGACGTGCGCTCCTGCCCCTTGGGCCGGTCGAACAGGTCTCTCGGGGCGACCGGCGTTTCCGCTGAATCGGCCGTCACGCTGAAGCGGCCAAACGCGGCGCCCGACACCTCGATCTGGTTCCAGGGCTCGGCCGGCATGACGAACCGAATCGATTTTCCAGACAGCGAATAGCAGTCCCAGTCCGGCAACTGGAAGTAGTCGTTGCGGCCGGCCAGGCGCGATCGGTTGAAGACGCCCGGCCACGTGGTCTCGCGGATGCCGTCGGTTGCCTTCCACCACCAGCGCCTGATGTCGTACACGTCGTGGATCTCGACCTTGCGAATGCTCGCGTGCCTGGTCGTGAGCGGCGCGGGGAACTCGCCCGTGCGATTCCAGCCATAGCGGTACCACCATTCGCGCTGCCACTCGGGCGACTGCACATCGCGCTCGAGGGCCGGAATCGCGGTCGGTGCTTCGCCTCGTCCCAGCGACGACACGTTGTCATCCGACAACATGCGGTCGTAGATGCGCAGTTCGTCGATGTCACCGCCGCGGACGAAGTTGTAGGCGCTCTGCACCTGCATCGGTCCGATGACGCGCGAGTGCGGTCCGAACTGGTCGAGGGCCGCGTCGAAGATCGCGACGCCGTCCTGCCGCGCAGCCAGCCGGCCGTCGACGTAGAAGCGGATGCCGCGGGTCTCGTCCCACGCGAGCGCGAAGTGGGTCCACTGGTCGGGTTTCGGGAACGCGGGCATGGCATAGCTCACGCGCGTGCGGGCCAGGCTCGCGTCCGTGACGAACGCATCGAATCCGGGCTTGCCGTTGTAGTCGATCCGCAGGAAGACCATGTCCCAACTGGAGTGATCGGCGTACCCGACGCGGAAGATCGGGAATGGCGTCGGGCCCACCGGTTCGCGGGAGCGCCAGAAGAACGACACCGTCCCGCGCTGCGCGTAGACGTTGCCCGGCGCCCAGTAGGACAGTAACTGCGTGTGCGCACACCGCAGTCCCTGACCCTTCGCGCCGTCGTTGATCACGCTCACGCCGGCTTCGTAATTTGGCTCGGGCGTGCCGCCAGCCGAGACGTCGGCGGTCACCGCGTGGTCGCCCGACAGGTAGAACAGCAGGCCGGGCTCCTTGGTCGACTGCCCTCGAGCTGCCATCGCCAGCGTCAGCGCCAGAACGAAACACCCCAGCAGAAGTCCCCGCCGCCACGTTGCCGTATTCATCCGATTGCCTCGAGAAACACAGGGAACCGACGCGAGCTATCGCGCGCCCGGCACACTCAGCATCCGTTCCGGTGCCAGCGCTTCGGGGGTCACACGAATCGTGCGGATTCGACCCTTGAACCAGGACACCAGGTTCTGCCGCACACCGATCGACGTGCCCCCGCCGGCCATCGGGCTGAACTCCACGGGGCCGGCCAGCTCACGCACACCGTTCACGTAGTGCGCCATCGTCTTGCCGTCATAGACCAGCGAGGCCACCGCCCACTGGCCTGCCGGATGCGTCATCGCGCGGTCGAGCAGCGTGCGCGACGAGTCGCCTGATTTCAGGAACGTGTCGAGGCTCCAGACGGCACCGGGAAGCAGGCGCGTCTCCATCATCAGACGATTCTCGGAACCCACCTCGGACAGGTGCAGAAACCGCTGCTCGCCAGGGCCATCCGTCGCCGGCTCGAACAGCACCTCCACGGTGAACCGGCTCAGGCCGACGATTGGGTTGACGTCGACTTGGAGTCCGTCCGAGGCGCCATTGAACTCGACGGCCGGCCCGATTCCCGTCTGGACCACGTGCGGCGCGCCAACCATCCTCACCGGTCGCCCGCCAATCTTCGTGAGGTTGTCGATCTGCCAGACGATCGGTACCGCTGACGATCCGAGGCGAGCGGAGGTGCCGGGCCGGATCACCTGCGGCGCCGCACTGGCCGACGGCGGGCGGGCGGCCAACTCGTTCAGGTACACCTCGATGTTCGTGTAGCCGCCGGGGCCGCCTGGCCGCGCGGCATCGGCGGGGTCCTTCGGATTGAGCCCGTGCGTCTTCTCCCAGCCGTCCGGCATCCCGTCCTGGTCGGTGTCGATCGGCGCCTGTCCGGCACGATACTCCGGCCAGCCGCCGACCTCCGACTGCGAGTCGATGATCGCGCCGTCACCCTTCTCGACCGACTGCACGATGCGCGCGTCCACCGGATCCCGCCTGGGCAGCGTCGCTCCGACGAGGCCAACCACGTCCGACAGCGCCCGGCGTGCGGTCGTCGTCTCGACCTCCGGCACGTCGAACGGCGTCTTCACGACCGACACCAGCCGTCTGCCGTTGAACTCCGTCCGGTCGAACAGCTTCGCGTTGTCGGCGGTCCAGTCGTCATGGCCATCCACGACGTTCCCTTCGACGAAATACGCGGCGTCGGCATTGTCGGTGAAGACAATGATCCCGCGCGTGCGGTTGCTGCTCGGCCCCGGCCGGACGTAGTTGTTCACGTAGTTCACGCTCAGCCGATCCCCCGTCATGCCGCTGGCCATCTCACCGTAGTCGTAGATGACGTTGTTGCGAACATCGAACGTTGGATATGGCGGCCTGGCGTAGTTGTCACCAAGGCGGGGATTGCGCGCGGCATTGTGCGCCCACAGGTTGTGGTGGAAGGTCACGCCGCCGACCGCGCGCGCCAGCGACCCGTATCCGTGCGCGCCCTTGCTGTGCACGCTGTGATTGAGCGCCTCTGCGACGAGACACCACTGGACGGTGATGTTCCGGATCCCGCCGCTCGGCGAGAGGTTCTCGTCCACGCTCCATGTCGTCGAGCAGTGATCGACGATCACGTCGTGGCTGTCGCCCATGATGTCGAGACTGTCGTCCTCGGCCTTGGCGAGGTCGCCCAGGCGGAACCGCAAGTACCGAACGATGACGTCGTGGGTCCTGATGCTGACCTGTCGGCCGCGGATGCAGATCCCGTCGCCCGGCGCGCTCTGTCCCGCGACGGTGAGATACGGCTCCGCGATCTCGAGTGGCGACTGCAGCGTGATCAGGCCGCCGGTCGCGAACACGACGAGCCGCGGCCCTTTCGCCGTGACCGCGTCCCTGAAGCTGCCCGGCCCGGCATCGTTCACGTTCGACACCACGATCACCCGCCCGCCGCGACCACCCGGGGTTTTCGCCCCGAACCCCTCCGCCCCCGGGAACGCGGGGGGCGCCATGGGCGCGGCCCCGTCGAGACCGGCGCAGAGACCAGCCGCAATCAGCACGAACACGTTCAGCGCACGCATGTTTCGCACCTCCGACACCACCATCGAGAACACCAGGAACAACGAGAGGGTCACGCGCGATCCTCCCTGGTGTCCTTGGTGGTCTACTTCGTCACCAGTCGCAGCCACGCCACCGACGGTCTGCCGGTGGCTGGCGGCACCAATGTCACCAGCGCTCCGCCTTGCACGCTACCACCGCCGGTCAGCCTGCCGGTGTCCGAATCGAGCCAGGACACGCTGTAGGGTGCCGCATCTGCCGTCAGGTCCAGTGCGGTGGCCTCACCATTCATCGAGTAGACCACGTAGCTGGCGCCCGGCTGGGCGAGGCACCAACTCGTTTCCCGTGGTGATCGCACCAGCTCGGTGGGCGCGGCGGCCGCACGCGCGCTCGCCGGGATCGTGCCCTCGATCACCTTGGTGAGCGCGGGGTACTCGTCGCCGTCGAACAGTATTACGAGGTCCGGATGGCGGTCGCGGTACTCGCGCCACGTGCGGTAGCGCATCGGTTTCGTGCTCGCCCACAACTGGTCGAACAGCCGCTGGAACTCGGGCCCGTTCAAGAAGTCCTTCTGATCGAGCAACGAGATTCCGAGCTTCGACTTCAGCGACTCGAGTTCCGCGGCGGACGCTATGTCCGGCCGCTGCTCGCGCGGGGCCCGGTTCAGACCGCCCCGAATCGCGAACAGCCGGCCGTCCGGGCGATAGATCCAGTGGTGCACGTCGATCGCGGAGACCATCGAACCGCGGACAGGGTCTGAGAGGATGGCGTCGAGCCAGGCTTTCGGAATCTCGAGCGAGATGAACAGTCGCTTGCCGTGCTCCTGCTCCCACTCGCGAATCGTATCGAGCCAGAACTGCACGAACTCGATCGGTCCGCTGTACTCGCGGTCGATGCCGTGCACCACGTTCGTGTTGTCCTTCAGCACGTCGAGCGCGTGGCGGATGTACAGCCGATGCAGTTCCCGCCGGACCGGGTGGCTGACATCGTAGAAGGTGTTCGCAGCCGGCACCTCGTCCGGCATGTCCGTCGCCTGGATGGCGTTGACAGGACGCCACGGGAAGTCCACGTAGTGCGCGCGGCTCTCGACGAGCCAGTGTTGAAAGTAGAAGTGGTGGTAGAGCACAAGACCCCGCCGGTCGGCGATGTCGGCAAACGTCCTGATGCGCTCGAAGAACCAGGGGTTGAAGCGCGTCAGGTCGTACTTGCTCAGACCGTCCCACGCCTTGCCCTGACCGCTGCGGCCCCACGGGAGCTCGATGAACGGCGCCCACACGTCACCCGTGCGCTCCTCGGGCGAGCCGTAGTAGTTGTGGTCGACGCGGCGGCGGTCGTACCACAGGCCGTAGTGCTGGTAGAACGCCGCACCAGCGGGCAGCGCGGCGGCCATCTCCTCGAGGTCGTCGGTCGCTCCGCGGCCGACGATCCCGGGCGCGAATCGTGTAATCGCCGGCCCCGACTTCTCGGCGAGGCTCCGAGGCATCTGGGCCTGGAACCACGACCAGTTCACCTTCGAGGTCCACACGGGCCGGCCGCCCGCCACGAATCTGGCATGGCTGATCGTCAGCGGACGGCCCGCCGTCCTCGGGCCCGCTTCCCGCGCGATGAACGCATCGACCTCCGCATCCGTGATGCGGCGCAGCGCGGCCGACGGCGCGGGCGGACCGGGCGTGGTGGCCTTCGCCCGCGCGGCGGCGGCTCCAATCCGCTCCTCCAACTGCGTCTGGTACAGGCTGCGCGGCTGGACGGCGGTCCCACGGTAGAAGTCGCGGTACGGCATCGTTCGCGGGTCGTAGATGATGCCGTCGCCCGTGACGACGCCCTTGCAGCCGTACGCCTGGTTGGTGGCGCCCGGCGGACTCTGCACCTCGACATCGGTTGCCGCGCAGTTCCACAACACCGAGTTGGCGGCCGTCCAACCCGCGCCCTGGTCGGCCACCCCTCGGTTCGTCAGCCGGATCGCGTTGCCGCGGATCGTCACATTGTCGAACAGGACACCGGACGCCCAGCTCTCGATGGTGCCGCTGTAGTCGAGCGAGTCGGCCGACGCGCAGTCGAGGAAGACGTTCGGGCCGGCGGCGGCGAAGCCGACCGCGAAGTCGCGCCGAGCCCGTTCGCTGCGGCACCGCTCGAAGAGCGTCAACTGGCCGGCGGTGTAGAACGCGCGCCGCCGGTAACCGCCGATCTCGGAGACGGGCGCCCACGACTCGCAGTCCTCCACCGTGACCCACTTCGTGTCGGCCTGTGCGTTGACAACGGAGCTGACGAAGTGGACGCCGGCCACACGGCGGACCCAGGCGTTCGCCAGCTTGTCCAGCGTGAGGGCAAACCAGGCGTGGTCCTCGTCGAACGGCCGCGCGTCCTCGAACTCGGATACGAGGCGGAGATCTTCGACACCCACGTGCTCGATCCGTCCGGCAAACGCATAGACCACGAGCGACCCGCCACCCTGCTCCTGCTCGATCGCCGTCGTCAGCGGCGCGTCGACGGTCACGCGGTTGCCGTCAACCGCGGTGATCACGCGGTCCCATCGGACATCGCGCGATCCTGGGGGCCAGTTGAGCCGCGTGTCCGGTCTCCAGCCAGGGAACTGGTTCATGCCGAGACGCCCGATCCAGGCGGCCGTCGAGGGCCGGTGGACGAGAACGGTCGCTCCACGAGCGAGGCCGCGTGCATCGTCCACAGAGAACGACCGCGCGCCGACGGGCACGTACGGGTCGGTGATGCGACGCCGGTCTCCCTCACGCGAGGTCCGGTCTCCCTGGCCGGCCACGACGATCAGCGATCGCCGCGAGGTGCCGGTGGCGACGAGCACGGAACCGTCCTCGCCGCGCCCGGCACCGCGCAGCACGACTCCACTCGTGGCGATACGAAGGCCGCCGTCGATGAAGTAGGTCCCCTTCTCGAGCAGCACCGCACCGCGAAAACCGTTTCCGTCCGCCGGCATGGAGGAGACCAGGTCGATGGCGGCCTGGATGCGGGCGCGATCGCCGAGTCGCCCGGACGTCCCGCCCGTCCGAGGCGAGGACAGCGGCGGAACGACGATGCGCGCGGGGACGTCGGGGAGCGGCGGGCCTCCCCCGGCGTACCCGGCGTGTGAGAAGTCGATGATACGGTTGCCGGCGGGATCGCTCGTGTACACCAGGCGCCCGTCGCCGCCCTGGGTGACCGAGATGGCAGGCCGGGTCGCCGGCAGAGGGGACGTTTGCGCGCGTGCGGCGCCTGGGACTCCCGGGCCAGCCGCCAGCAGCGCGAGCATCAGCGAAGACCATCCGTGCTTCATCCAACCTCGCATGGAAATGGGGTCGGACTCGAGGGCCCGACCCCATTCCTCATCCTCCGAACGGCGGGGACCGTGGAGGCCGAAGTCTAGAACACGAACCGCAGCCCGAGCTGAAGTTCGCGACCGAAGTAGGCGGCGTTCTTACGCGTCACCTTGCCGAACGTGGCACTGCCGAGCGTCATGTCCGGTTCGGCCCACACCAGGTTGTTGAACGCGTTGTAGGCCTCGAGGCGCGCCTCCAGGCGGTACCGCGACTTGATTCGGAACGACTTGGTCAACGTCATGTCGGCCATCAAGGTGCTCGGCCCGGTCAGGCCGTCGTAGTACCAGGGATTCGAACGCGGAGTGTAGGCGTCGGCCACCTTGAACATGGTGGTATCGAACCACTGGTCGTTGGTCGGGTTGGACAGCTTCGGGTTTCCGCTCACCGCATACGTGTTGGTGAAGAGCAGCAGGCCGCCAGAGTAGTAGCGCGCCGAGACCGAATACTGCCAGCCGCCGATGGCGTAGTCGAGCGCCGTCGGCATCGTCGACAGGAACCTCCGCTCCTTGCCGATCGGGAGTTCGACGCTGGCAGCCATCGTGATGCGATGCCGCGGCGCCGCAGAACTCGAGCCTGCGACCTGGCTCGGCCGCCACTCGAGCACGGAATTGTCGCCGGTCTGCTGGAACTTGTACTGCGCGAGGTCGTTGAACCAGGCCTGCGTCACGTCGTAGTTGTAGGCGTACGCCACCAGGTAGCTGATCCCTTTCAAGAACGGCCGCTGCGCGCGGAATTCGAGCGTGTGGGTCTTCGCCCTGAGCCCGTCGGTGTTGAACTGGTTCAGCGTCTGGTACTGCGGATACGGCACGAGCAAGCTGCCGAGGGACACGGTCTTGGCGTTCCGCAATTGACCGGGGAACTTGTCCGGCGTCAGGTAGTTGTAGAACGGGTTCGTGACGCTCGTGTTGAGCAGCGTCTTGTAGTCGTACCTGAATGCCGGGTCCATCATGTTGAGGTTCTTCGTGTACGGGATGTGGCGCGCGTAGTTGAAGAAGTAGTTGGCCTCGAAGATCGCCCCCCCCCAAATCTTGCGCTGGAACGAGAAATTCAGCCGGTCGTTCACCTGCGGGTTCTGGTTGTACTGGTCGAGCTGCGCCGTGCCACCAAGGTTCGTGTAGCGACCATAGGCCTGGTCGTACGGCTGGATGACCGGATTGCTCGTGGCCCCGAAGGGATTCGACAACGTCGCCTGGGGGACACCGGAAACGAGCGGCAGGACGTTGGTCGTCTGGGCGTAGCCCGAGTACTGATCGACGTAGGCGCCGAGCGTGTCACGGAGGGCCTGCGTCGGCATGATGTACTTCGCGTAGCCGAACCGAACGACCGAATCGTCGGCAAGGCGGAAGTTCACGCCGGCGCGCGGCAGGAAGGTCCACGGGTCGACGTGCCACGCGTGCGGACTGCTGGCGCTGGTGAAAATCCACGCACCGTTGTACGTGTAGCCGTAGCCCTTGCCCGCCATCAGCGACAAGGCCTGCGCCGGCATGACCGGCGGCTTGGCCTGCATGTCTGGAATCGGCTGAGTCAGGTCGATCTGCTGGGACAGGCGGTTCTCGGCGTCCGTTGGGCCCGGCTGGTACTCCCACCGCAACCCGAGGTTCACGGTGACGCGGTCGCCCAGGCGCCAGTCGTCCTGGAAGTACGCCGCGTACGCCTTCAGATTCGGATTCTGCAACGGCACGAGGCGGGCCGAGCTGTTGTTGTCGAGGGCACCCAGCATGAAGGTCGCCCACTGGTTGCCCGTGTTGACGGTGTCGGGGCTGTCCGAGCTGTTGGCGGTCAGGGCCGCCCGGAACTGCAGATTGATCGGCTCGAAGCGCGCCGCATTGCCGTGATAGGCGCGCACCTCCGCGCCCCACTTCATGTTGTGGTCCCCCTGGTACTGGTTCATCCGCGCCGAGAGCGTCCAGGCGTCGGGCCGCTGGTACCATTCCCTGCCCTGCCGGCCGAGACGATCGTTCGACGCCGGAGCGGCCACGCTGACGTCAACGGCGGGGTAGTAGACATACGGGCTGACGTAGAGCGACGAGTACCAGCTATTGTTCGGCCAGAGCTGGGCCAGGCCGTCCGTGCCCAGGATGACCTGCGGATTGGCGTACTCGTCGGTCATGTTGTAGAAGCTGCCGCGCACGTTCAGGGTCGTCCGGTTCGACATGATCCAGACGGCGTCACCGGCAGCGCTCATGCCGTACCGGTTGCTGCCCGAGACGGGGAACAGCTTGGCGTCGGTGGGGTTCTGCTGGTAGACGTTGGCCTTGAACTGGCCGTAGCGGGCGAACACCTTGAACTTGTCGGAGAAGTTCACGTCCACGCGCTGCGAGAAGTTCCAGTAGTCCACGTGCTCGTTCACCGTTCCCTGCCAGTTGTCCACGCTGCCCGGGAGGTTCGGGAGCGGCAACTGCTGGAGGAGCCTGAGCGCCGTCGGGTCGAGTCGGCCCGTCTGGATGACGTTGCCAGCGAAGGGCGTGCGCGTGACCTTGCCGTTCGAACCCACGACGGAGGTGTACGGGTCGTAGATCGTCCGCACCTTGCCGTTGTAGACGGACTGGCTGAAGTTGCCACCGCGCTCCAGTGCGGTCGGCAGCGTGCGCACGACGGTCACCGGCTTGTTGTCGTTCCAGTTCTCGTACGAGGTGAAGGAGAAGATCTTGTTCTTCTTGATCGGACCGCCGAGCGTGGCACCCCACATCTTCAGCTTGGTGCCGCGCAGGCTCGTCGTGTCCTGACCGGGCGCGAACTTGACCGTCGGATCGGAGAGGGCGTTCAGTTTCGGGTCGCGCTGGAAGTAGTAGGCCGACCCCTTGAACATGTTCGTCCCCGACTTCATGTTCAGCGTGATGACGCCGCCGAGGCTGTTGCCGTTCTCCGCGTCCACGCTGTTCTTCGACACGGTCATCTCCTCGACCGCGTCCATCGACGGCGTGTAGGACGTCTTGTAACCGGAGCCGAGCGCGACGCCATCGAGGAGGACATCATTCGCGCGGCGGGTGCCGCCGCCCGCGTCGTACTCGTTCGCGTAGGCGTGGTGGTAGGGACGGTTCTCGTTGGCGTTCCCCGCCTGCAGCGTCATGGTCGGATCGAGCGTGGAGAGGTTGTACGGGTTGCGGCCCGAGATGGGGACCTGGTCGATCAGTTGGCGCTCGAGCGTCAGGTTGGAGCTGCTCGTATTGAGCTGAACGGTGACGGCCTCGGCCTGCACGATGACGGTTTCTGCCATGCCGCCGACTTCCATCGTCAGGTTCGCGGTGACATCGCCGCGCTGCTGGACGCGAATGGCTTTCTGCTCCGCCTTCTTGAAGCCGTCGAGCTCGGCCACAATCATGTACATCCCCGGCTCGACGAAGTCGAAGATGAAGCGGCCCTCCGGGCCCGTCTGACGAGTCACCGCGACGCCTGTCGCCTCGTTCTTGAGGGTGACGCTGACACCCGGCAGCACAGCCTGGCTGCTGTCAGCGACGGCACCCTGTACACGCGCACGATAGTCCTGCGCGCTGACGCCCCCCGCGAGGGCCATCAGCCACGCGACGACGCCGAGGATCATGACGAGTCTTTTCATGGCGCCTTTCTCCTTCGCACTTGCGGCGTCATCCCCACCCAGGTGACCGCGAGTGGAATCCGTCCCGGACATCACACAGAAAACAGGCCAGTGGTAAAACCAGTTCGACAGTGTACGGACACCAGAAAAAGCCAGTTCACGATTTATGTCAAGCGAAAAGTGGCGCCTCGACCCTTTTAAACCGCCTCAAATCGGAAACCACGAGAGCAGGAGACCAGTCGCTTCAACGAAATAGAGGCTTTACCACTGTGATTGTGCCAGGTTTTATGGCGCGACGAACGATGCCGCGCTGACGACGTTGCGCCGGCGCGCCCGGCTCGACTGGCGGTGCTCGTTCCGACTATGATGGCCCATCCGGATCACAACTGGTCGCGGAAGCGCAGAGAGACAGCCATGGCACATCCGAGATGAGTTCGGCGGCCGGGTGATGAACCCGATGGACCTGTATCCCAACCAGGTGACGCGCGAGCAGAGACCGTTCTCGCTGCGGATGTCCCATCGGTCGTGGGGAATCCTGCTGATCCAGCACAACATCCCGGCGCCGTGCACGTTCCTCGACTTCGACCGCAACGGAGAAGTACCTCCGCGACACCAACCGGCAGGTGCCGGATCGCATCCGCGAGCTTCGGCTCGAGCTCGAACGTGAGTTGGGCCTGCTGTCGCGCGTGGTCAACCACGCGTTCGGCCCGGTCGCGCTGTGGGCGTCGCGCCGCGAGAACCGGCTGTTCCCGACGGGCCGCCCACTGGAACCGGTGATGTTCGTCGACGGGCGCAACTGGGACGAGCCGGCGGCGAGCGAGACGTCAGCCTGATCGGAACGAAGACGAAGATGGAAGCGGACCGAAAGACCCTGCGCGTCGAGACGGTGGCCGCCACCACCCACGGCCGATTCCTGGTCCGGCCGCCGGACGACGGCGCCGAACCCGCCCTGCTGCTCGTGGGCCTGCACGGCTATGGCGAAAGTGCCGAGCGGCACATGGCGCAGCTGCGCCGGATCCCGGGACACGACAAGTGGCTGATGGTGGCCGTCCAGGGCTTGCACCGGTTCTACGGCCGCGACGAGGAAGTGGTCGCGAGCTGGATGACCCGCGAGGACCGCGAGTTGGCCATTGCCGACAACGTCGCGTATGTCGATGCGGTCGTGGCGGCCGTGCGACGCAGGCACGGCGCCGCGACGTTCCCCGTCTTCCTCGGCTTCTCGCAGGGCGTGGCAATGGCGTTTCGAGCGGCCGTCCTCGGGGCCGCGGGTTCGGCCGGCATCGTGGCGCTCGGCGGCGACATTCCGCCCGAAGTCCGAGGCCAGCCCGCAGCGTCCTTCGCTCACACGCTCATCGCGCGTGGCGAGCGTGACACCTGGTATACCGCCGAGAAGATGGACGCCGACGAGAACTTCCTGCGCTCGATCGCGTGCCCGTTCGAGTCGCTGACCTTCGACGGCGGCCACGAATGGACCGACGACTTCCGACGGGCGGCCGGCCAGTTCCTCGCGGGGCTTGCGGGCTAGCGCTCCCTGCTCCGATGCAGGCGTGCCTCGGAGTACACCTCGGCGTTCCTGCCGGGCGCAGCCAATTCGAACACCTCCACGAACTCGTCCGGGCCGATGATCCGACAGGTCTCGCGGGCGCGCCAACCCGGCGCGATGTTCTCGATCGCCTCGCTCGTGAAGACGAATGTGCGCGCGTCGGTGGCAACGGCGTCGCTCACATACTGGTTCACGAAGCCCTCGACGTGGAATTGGCGGAAGACGAATCGATGTGTCGCACTGCCGACATTCCACCCCCGCGGACACCGGAATCGACGCAGGGCTGCCGTGATGATGGTGGCGGGCGGTCACGTGTCCTCCCGAATACCACGTCTTCGGCGTGCACGGCGTCGACCAAGGGCGGGGGGTGGCAGGACCGACAGCTGAATTTGGGTGGTGGCGTGCGTCGCTGGACGCAACTTGTGGCCAGTCTCATCCGTCTATATGAGGAGAGCCACCCGGCTCGCCGGCCGCGGGCGCGCCGCCGGTCTGAACGAAGGACGTCAAACGCAGGGCTAACAACGGAGAAGAAGAGGTCATGCCGGGTCGATTGATGCTTGCCGTTCGGGTCTGGCTGACGTTGCTTCTGGTCGGGCTGTCAGGTGGCCCCATGGCCGCCGCCGGCCGCTCCCTCACACTCGCCCTGACGGACCAGGTTGGTGCTGCGGCGATCGTCGAGCTCGTGAAGATCACCTGGCGGGTTTGACATGCCCCCAAAGCGGAACGGCCCGACGGGGGAACGTCACACGAATTCCTGCGCGCCGTTCTAGGAGAACGGGCGCACTCCGGGGTAGAATCTCGTCTTGGCGGTGCGTCCCGATCGCCGATTGTCGGGCCGCCGAGAACCTCTCCGATTACCGCAAGGCCGTCCTTGCTGACACGCTTCCCTCTGGGCGGGACATCGTGTGCGGTCAACAGGCCTTCCCGATTCGACAATCAGCATCAATCCACTATTCATTGAGGCGGCCGGCCGAGCCGGCGTGAAGAAACAACTATGTCTACGCCGAAACCCATCGACGTCACCGAGCTGATCCTGCGGGACGCGCACCAGAGCCTGATGGCGACGCGCATGGCGACGGAGGACATGATCCCGGCCTGCGAGGAACTCGACAACGCCGGATACTGGTCGCTCGAGTGCTGGGGCGGCGCGACATTCGACTCGTGCATCCGCTTCCTCAACGAAGACCCGTGGGAGCGCCTCCGCACCTTCAAGGCGCTCATGCCGAAGACGCCGCTGCAGATGCTGCTCCGCGGCCAGAACCTCGTCGGCTACCGCCACTACGAGGACGGCGTCGTCGATCGATTCGTCGAGAAGGCGGCCGCAAACGGCATCGACGTCTTCCGCGTGTTCGACGCGCTCAACGACATCCGCAACCTGCAGCGGGCCATTCGTGCCGTGAAGCGCACCGGCAAGCACGCGCAGGGCACGATCTCCTACACGACGAGCCCGGTCCACACCATCGAAGGATTCGTGACGCTCGCCAGGGAACTCGTTGAGCTCGGCTCCGACTCGATTTGCATCAAGGACATGGCGGCGCTGCTCAAGCCCCAGCCGGCGTACGACCTGGTGAAGGCGCTGAAGGAAGCGCTCGGCGCACAGATCCGCGTTCACGTGCACGTGCACGCGACGACCGGGGTCACGCTCGTCAGCCTGATGAAGGCCATCGAGGCAGGCGCCGACTGCGTGGACACGGCGATCAGCTCCATGAGTCTCGGCCCGGGTCACAACCCCACCGAGTCGCTGGTCGAAATGCTCGAGGGGACACCGTACATCACCAGGCTCGACAAGCCGCGCCTGGTGCGAATCAAGGAGCACTTCGCGAAGATCAGGCCGCGGTACACCGAGTTCCTCTCGAATATCACCGGCGTCGAGACGGAGATCTTCCAGTCGCAGATTCCGGGCGGCATGATCTCCAACATGGAGAGCCAGCTGAAACAGCAGGGCGCCGCGGAGCGGATAAAGGAAGTGCTGCTCGAAGTACCACACGTGCGCCGCGACGCGGGCTATCCGCCGCTCGTCACGCCGTCGAGCCAGATCGTCGGCACGCAGGCGGTCTTCAACGTGATGATGGGCCGCTACAAAGTCATGACCGGTGAGTTCGCCGACCTGATGCTCGGCTACTACGGCGATGCGATCGCGCCGCGCGACCCCGACGTCATCGAACTCGCGCACAAGCACGCGAAGAAGGACCCGATCACGTGCCGGCCGGCCGACCTCCTGAAACCAGAGTGGGACGCCTTGCGGGCGCAGGCGCTGGCACTCGACGGCTGCAACGGCACCGACGAGGATGTCCTCACCTACGCGATGTTCCCCCAGGTGGCCACGAAGTTCTTCGCGCGTCGCCACGAGGGACCGACCAATGTCGGTAAGGACGCCGTGACCAAGGCCAAGGACGCGCCGAAGAGGTCAGCAGCCGCCGCGCCGGCTGTGGACGGTGGCCAGGGACCGGTGCGCACGGAAATTACGTACGACGTCACGTTCGGCGGCAAGACGCACAAGGTGACGGTCACACCGGCGTAGGAAGGCTCTGGGAGCCGGGGTGCAGCCCTGCTCCAACCGACGGTGCTCGACAGATGGACAGCGGCAAGGAATGACCATGACGACGAAAGCACAGGATTCGGCGAAGACGATGGAGGGCAAGATCAAGGATCTCGAGAAGAGGCGGGACGCCTTGATGCTCGGCGGGGGCACGGACCGGATCGAGAAGCAACACAGGGCCGGCAAGCTGAGCGCACGAGAGCGCATCGACGCGCTGGTCGATCCCGGAAGCTTCCAGGAATCGGGCCTCTTCGCCCGCCACCGCGCCACGTTGTTCGGCATGGCCGACAAGGAGTTCCCGGCCGATGGCGTCGTCACGGGCTCGGCGTCGATCGGTGGACGGCTGGTCCATCTGGCGAGCCAGGACTTCACCGTCAGCGGCGGGGCCGCGGGTGAGGTCCACTCGACGAAGATCGCCGAGACCATGGAGATGTCGCTCAAGACCGGGTCGCCCTTCGTGTTCGTCAACGACTCGGGCGGTGCGCGGGTGCAGGAAGGCATCGACAGCCTGTCCGGCTACGGCAAGGTGTTCTACACGAACACGAAGTTGTCGGGCGCGGTCCCGCAGATCTCGCTCATCTGCGGTCCGTGCGCGGGCGGCGCCGCCTACAGCCCGGCGCTCACCGACTTCATCGTCCAGACGCGGCAGGCGCAGATGTTCATCACCGGCCCGCAGGTCATCAAGCAGGTGACCGGCGAGGTCGTGACGGCCGACCAGCTCGGCGGCGCTGACGCGCACATGACGCACTCGGGCGTCGTGCACCTGGTCGCCAACGACGACCACGAGGCGATCTTCCTCTGCAAGAAGCTCCTGAGCTTCATGCCGAACAACAACCTGGAGGATCCGCCGGTCCTCCAGTCGGACGGAAACGTCGATCCGAATCCCGAGTTGAACAAGATCGTACCCGCCGAGGGCAAGCAGGCGTACGACGTGCGACGCGTCATCACGAGCGTGGTCGACCACGCGGACTTCCTGGAGATCCAGCCCGGCTTCGCGCCGAATATCGTCATCGGCTTCGCACGGGTGACCGGCCGGCCGATCGGCGTCGTGGCGAACCAGCCAGCCTACCTGGCCGGGGCGCTCGACATCAACGCGTCGAACAAGGCGTCGCGCTTCATCCGCTTCTGCAACGCGTTCAACATCCCCCTCGTCACGTTCGTGGACGTCCCGGGGTTCCTGCCGGGCGTGCAGCAGGAGTACGGCGGCATCATCCGCCACGGCGCGAAGATGCTCTTTGCGTATTCGGCGACGACGGTGCCGAAGATCACGATCATCCTGCGGAAGGCCTACGGCGGCGCGTATCTGGCGATGTGCGGCAAGGACCTGGGCGCGGACCGTGTGTACGCCTGGCCCACCGCCGAGGTCGCCGTCATGGGCGCCGAGGGCGCGGCGGAGATCGTGTTCAGGAGCGAAATCGACAAGGCCGAGGACAAGGTGACGCGGCGCAAGGCGCTCATCGAGGAGTACCGCAGCCACTTTGCGAATCCCTACGTCGCCGCCGGGCGTCGGCTGGTGGACGACATCATCAACCCGAGCGAGACACGGAAGTTCCTCGCGCAGTCGCTCGAGTCCCTGCATACGAAGCGGGAACTGCGGCCGCCCAAGAAGCATGGGTTGATACCGCTCTGAAGATGTGCGACGTGCTGGGTGCGAGGTGCGGAGTGCGGGTGGACCGTGCTTCGTGCCAGTGCTCAGTGCCATGCGGCGGATTCGGGTAGAGCGCGGCTTCGGGCCTGCGGGCGGCTCGCGGCGATGCAGGAGGCGGGTTTCAACCATGGTCGAGAAGAAAGCGGGCACCGGAAGAGCGGCGGGCGCGCGGAGGAAGGCTGGCGACGTGACGGCGGCGTTGGCGGCGCGGATTGCGGAACTCGAGGAGCGGATTGCCAGGCTCGAGTCGGCTCGGGATGCGGCGGTGGCGAACCTCGTGGCGCCCGCACCTGCGCACATGGCCCCCCCTCGCCTGGCGCCAACACCCGTCGCCGCACCGGAATCCGAGCCGCTCGCCGACGCGGTGACGGTTGCGCACGAGGAGGTCACCGAGGAGGTCCTGCTGGTGATCTCGGCGGCAGTGGCGGCGTTCCTCGGCGAACGCGCCCATGTCCGACAGGTGCGACTCGTCACGTCCGAGGCCTGGGCCCAGCAGGGACGAGTCTCGGTGATGGCGTCGCACAGGTGGGCGGTGCACAGGTAGACACGGGTGTGAAGTGCCATGTGCCCGGTGCTAGGTGCTGAGTGCGCGGGAAGGTGCTGGCTGCGAAGTGCGGCGGCCTGAGGGAGAGATTGCGTGAAACTCAAGATCACTGTTGACGGCAAGACGTACGAGGTCGATGTGGAAGTGGCGCAGCCGGAGCACCCGATCTACGGCGTCGGCGGGTACTTCCCGATGTCCCCTGCGCGGGTGCCGGCTCCGGCGCCGGCCGTCGCGGCGCCGCCGCCGCTCGCCGCCGGCGAGGCTCCGTCCGCGCCGGTCAACGAGGAAAAAGTCTGCCGCAGCCCGATCTCTGGCATCGTCGTCCGGATCACCGCGAAGCCGGGTCAGCAGATCCAGATCGGCGATGGCGTGCTCGTCCTCGAGGCGATGAAGATGGAGACGGACATCACCGCGCCGGTCGCCGGCACGATCAGCACAATCAACGTGAACGTCGGTGACAGCGTCAAGGGAGGACAGGTCCTTGCCGAGTTCGAATGACACGCCCCACGGGGGCAAGGCGGAAGCCTTGCCCCACACGGACGGAATGACGGATATCGCGGGCTTCCTCTGCGTCGATCACGTCGCGATCGCGGTCAAGACGGGTGACCTGGAACCGCAGGTCGACGCCTACAAGCTGCTCGGCTTCACCGAGATCCACCGCGAAGAGGTCCACGGCGGCGACCAGGTGCGCGAGGTGCTCTTGCGCGTCGGCCGCGGCCCGAACCTCATCCAGTTGCTCGAACCCCTCGGCGCCAACTCGCCGGTCCAGAAGCTGATTGACCGGAACGGCGGACGCGGCGGTTTCGCACATGTGGCGTTTCGCGTGAGCGACATCCAGAAAGCCTTCGCCGACATGAAGGCGAAGGGGTTCAATATCATCGACAAGGCCCCGCGGAAAGGTTCGCGGGGGACGACGGTGTTCTTCGTGCACCCGAAGTCGCGCGAGGATGCCCCCTTCGGGTTCCTCGTCGAGGTCGTGCAGGAAGGCTAGGCGGAGAGGCAGGCAAGCGGGCGGCCAGGCGGACGCGCGGCCGTCCGGATGGACGGTAATCGATATGTCAGATTCGCACGAGAGCATCGACCGGATCTTCCCACCCGTGGCGACCGCGGACTGGGAAGCGCAGATACGGAAGGACTTGAAGGGCGCCGACTACGACAAGAAGCTCGTCTGGAAGACAGACGAGGGGATCGCGGTCAGGCCCTACTACCGATCCGAACACGCGACGAGGCGCGAGCCGATCGTGGCCGGACCTCGGTCGTGGGTGATGGCGCCGCCTGGAGACGAGCCGCCCCTGAGCGTCAGCGTCGTCGAGTACCACGACCAGGGTGCGACGGCGGTGCAGGAACTGGCGTTCGCGCTCGCACAGGGCGCCGACCTGCTGGCCGCCGGCACACCGGTCACCACCGTCGGCGTCGGCATCGGATCGAACTACTTCATCGAGATCGCCAAGCTGCGCGCGCTGCGACTCGTTTGGGCGCAGGTCGCGGAAGCCTTCGGCGCGCCTGCCGGGATCCGCATCCACGCGCGCACGGGCGGCGAGGACAAGACCCTCTACGATCCGTACGTCAACATGCTGCGCGTGACGACGGAGGCGATCTCGGCGATCGCCGGGAACTGCGATTCGCTGACGATCACACCGTGCCTCTTCGACGCGCACCTCGCGGAGAACGTGCACCACATCCTGCGCGAGGAGAGCCAACTGGACAAGGTGGCCGACCCGGGAGCTGGCTCCTACTCGATCGAGGCGCTGACCGACGCCGTCGCGGCCGACGCATGGACGCTGTTCCAGGCCATCGAGGCGGCGGACGGTTGGTCGACGTACCGGGCGTCCGGTGCCGCCGACTCGGCGGTCGCAACGTCGCGCCAGGCGCGCGACGAGGCCGTCGCCTCGCGACGTCGCGTCCTGGTCGGCACGAACAACTACCCGAACCTCCAGGAACGCGAGCTCGACGCGGCGGATCAGATGCCGGGCGGCTGGCGCCTGGCGTCGATGTTCGAGTCCATCCGCCTGCGTACGGAGCGGCACGCGAAGAAGGCCGGGCGCACGCCCCGCGTGCTGCTGCTCGAGCGAGGCGACCTCAGCATGCGCAAGGCGCGCGCGGCGTTCTGTCAGAATTTCTTCGGCTGCGCGGGTTTTGAGATCGTCCAACGCGACACGCTCGGCGTCGAGGCTGAAGCCTCGCCCGACTCGCGGCTTCCTGACCCCGCCAGGGACGAGCCGTACGACCTGGTCGTGATCTGCAGTTCGGACGCAGAGTACCTGGCCCTGGCGCATGAGATCTGCCCGAAGGCCGCGGTGCCGGTCATCGTCGCCGGGAACCCGAAGGACCAGATCGACGCGCTGAAGGCGGCGGGCATCGCCGACTTCGTCCACGTGTTGTCGAACGCGGTGGACACGCTGCGATTCTGGCAGGACAGACTCGGCATTGGACACTGACAGGACGAGAGGCACCGATGAAGCGGCCTGATTTTTCGAAGATCTCATACGAACCGCGGCGCGGCGCGGGCGAGACGCCCGTGCCACTCACGACCGGAGTGGAACAGGCGTCTCGCCTGTCCTCCGCAACCTGGGAAACGGCCGAGCACATCCTCGTGAAACCGTCGTACGGCCCGGCCGATCTGTCAGGCATGACGCACCTGGAGTACGCGGCCGGTCTGCCGCCCTACCTGCGCGGTCCGTATTCGACGATGTACGTGATGCAGCCGTGGACGATTCGGCAGTACGCCGGCTTCTCGACGGCGGAGGAATCGAATGCCTTCTACCGGCGCAATCTCGCGGCCGGCCAGAAGGGCCTGTCGGTGGCCTTCGACCTCGCCACCCACCGCGGCTACGACTCGGACCACGAGAGAGTGTCCGGCGACGTTGGCAAGGCCGGCGTGGCGATCGACTCGATCCTCGACATGAAGGTCCTGTTCGATCAGATCCCGCTCGAACAGATGTCGGTCTCGATGACCATGAACGGGGCGGTCCTCCCGATCATGGCCTTCTACCTCGTCGCCGCCGAGGAGCAGGGCGTCCCGCCGGAGAAGCTGAGCGGCACCATCCAGAACGACATCCTCAAGGAGTTCATGGTCCGCAACACGTACATCTATCCGCCGGCGCCCTCGATGCGGATCGTCGGCGATATCTTCCGCTACTGCTCGGAGCGGATGCCGAAGTTCAACTGCATCTCGATCAGCGGCTACCACATGCAGGAAGCCGGCGCGACGGCGGACCTCGAACTCGCCTACACGCTGGCCGACGGCCTCGAGTACCTGCGAACGGGCGTTGCGGCCGGCCTCGACATCGACCGCTTCGCGCCGCGGTTGTCGTTCTTCTGGGCGATCGGCATGAACTTCTTCATGGAGATCGCCAAGCTGCGCGCCGCCCGCGTGCTCTGGGCGAAGATCGTGAAGTCGTTCAATCCAACGAACCCGAAGTCGATGGCGCTGCGGACGCACTCGCAGACCTCCGGCTGGAGTCTCGCCGCGCAGGACCCATTCAACAACATCGCGCGGACCTGCGTCGAGGCGCTGGCGGCGGCGATGGGACATACGCAGTCGCTGCACACCAACGCCCTCGACGAGGCGATCGCGCTGCCGAGCGACTTCTCCGCCCGGATCGCCCGCAACACGCAGATCTACCTGCAGCAGGAGACGGGCATCACGCGGATGGTGGATCCGTGGGGCGGCTCGTACTACGTCGAGTCGCTGACGAAGGACCTCATGGGCCGGGCCTGGTCGCTCATCCAGGAGGTCGAGGAACTCGGCGGCATGACGAAAGCCATCGAGAGCGGCCTGCCGAAGATGCGCATCGAGGAGGCGGCCGCACGGCGCCAGGCGCGCATCGACTCGGGAAAAGAGACGATTGTCGGCGTCAACAAGTACCGACTGGCGCACGAAAAGCCAATCGACGTCCTCGAGGTGGACAATGTCGAGGTGCGGCGCAAGCAGATCGTCCGGCTCGATGAGCTGAAGCGAACGCGCGACAACGTGGCGGTGAAGGCAGCCCTCGAGGCGCTCACCCGGTGCGCCGAGACGAAGGAGGGCAATCTCCTCGACCTCGCGGTGGACGCGGCGCGACGGCGTGCGACCCTCGGCGAGATCTCGGACGCGCTCGAACACGTGTACGGACGGTACCAGGCCGTGCATCGCACGATCTCGGGTGTGTACTCGTCGGAGAGCGAGGCCGACGGCGAGTTCCAGAAGGCACGCCAGATGGCAGCGGCGTTCGCGAAGCAGGAAGGGCGGCCGCTGCGCATCCTGGTGGCGAAGATGGGCCAGGACGGCCACGACCGCGGCGCCAAGGTGATCGCCACGGCGTTTGCCGACCTCGGCTTCGACGTGGATATCAGCCCGCTGTTCCAGACACCGAAGGAAGTCGCGCGCCACGCGGTGGAGAACGACGTCCACGTGCTCGGCGTCTCGACGCTGGCCGGCGGCCACAAGACGCTGATTCCGGAGGTCATCGGGGAACTGGCGACACTCGGCCGCGAGGACATCCTCGTGGTCGTCGGCGGCGTCATCCCGCCGCAGGACTACGATTTCCTGTACCAGGCCGGCGCTGTGGGCGTCTTCGGCCCCGGGACGGTCATCCCGCTCGCCGCCCAGAAGATCCTCGCGGCGCTCCTGTCGGAAGCCGCGTAGAATTGGGCCAGCAACGGGCCGAGCGCCCGCTCACGCGGAGAGCGCAGAGATCGCACAGGAACCATGGTTGTTCCACGCGGTCTCTGTGTTCTTCGTGTGGAAATGACATCACGTGAACCGACCCCGCACCAGCGTTCGCCGGCGGCGGCTGACGGCCGCCGAGTACATCGACGGGATCCATCGGGCGGATCGCGGTGTGCTGGCGCGTGCCATCACGCTCGTCGAAAGCGAACTCCCTTCGGACGTGGATCTGGCCTCCGAGGTCATCGAAGCCTGCCTGCCCCGCACCGGCCGGGCGCGCCGCATCGGCATCACCGGCGTACCGGGCGTCGGCAAGAGCAGCTTCATCGAGGCGCTCGGCACCTCCCTCACGCGGGAGCGCGCCGAGACGGTCGCGGTCCTCTCCATCGATCCGTCGAGCCCCCTCTCGGGTGGCAGCATCCTCGGCGACAAGACGCGCATGGAGCGGCTCGCCACCGACGACCGCGCGTTCATCCGTCCGTCGCCGTCGCGAGGACACCTCGGCGGTGTGGCGCGGCGCACGCGCGAAGCGATGCTCTTGTGCGAGGCGGCGGGCTATCAGAACGTCTTCATCGAGACGGTCGGCGTCGGTCAGTCCGAGACAACGGTCCGATCGATGGTGGACTTCTTCCTGCTGCTGATGCTGGCGGGCGCTGGCGACGAACTGCAGGGGATGAAACGCGGAATCCTCGAGATGACGGATCTCATCGCCATCAACAAGGCCGATGGCGACAATCGCAAGCGGGCAGACCGCGCGCGCCACGACTACGAGAGCGCGTTACACCTCTTCCCCATGGCCGCTGATGGCTGGAACCCGCGCGTCGTCACCTGCTCGGCGTTCACCCGCGAGGGTGTGCCGGAGGTGTGGCAGATCGTGCTCGAGCACGAGGCGTTGATGCGACAGAACGGCTGGATGGCACGCCATCGTCAGGACCAGGCGCTGGAGTGGATGAAGGACGCGCTCCTCTACGGTCTCGAACAGGAAATCCGGCGCGACGATGCGATTAACGACCGGTTGGGCGCGATGGAGCAGGATGTGCTGCAGGGCAAGGTGAGCCCGTTCCGCGCCGCCCGCGACCTTCTGTCGCTCTTCCGACGCCACCGAGGCCACGCCGACACTCCCACAGCGCCATTCCGGGAGTGACTTCCCTGGTGGCGTTGTCGAGAGCGTACCTCATCCGGACCGCGGATCCGGCGGACCGGACTTGGCGCGGGGCAGGTGTCCGCGGCCTTTAGCCGTTGCCGCAAGACCGACAAACCGCTACACTTTTATTCTTCACCGACAATCGAGCGGCGGCGTGGTCCGGACGGCGCGAGGGCATACGTCCTTGGCGCCGGGTTTCCCACATGGAGGACGCACCATGAGGACGGTTCGGGACCTGTTGAAGGACAAGGGCGGCGACGTCTGGACCATCGGGCCGGAGGCATCGGTGTTCGAGGCACTCCAACTCATGGCCGATCGCAACGTCGGAGCGGTGCTGGTGGTCGAAGGCAACGGCGCGCTCGTCGGCATCCTGTCGGAACGCGACTATGCGCGCAAGGTGATTTTGAAGGGCCAGACGTCACGAGACACGCCCGTGTCAGCCATCATGACGGAAGACGTCGTGTGTATCCCACCGGACACGACGATCGAGGCATGCATGGGCCTGATGACGACCAGACGCATTCGCCACCTCCCGGTGACCGAGCACGAGCGGCCAGTCGGCATTGTCTCGATCGGAGACGTGGGCAAGGCCATGATCCAAAACCAGGGATTCTTGATTGCGCAGCTCGAGCAGTACATCTGCGGGAGCGCGCGGACGTGATGGCACAAAACACGACTCGGAAGCAGACGCTCGTGCGGACAGACGAGGATTGGCGGACAGCGCTGACGGCGGACCAATACCGCGTCCTGCGGCAGCAGGCGACCGAGGCTCCCTGGTCGCACCCGCTCAACCGGGAACACCGCGCCGGCACGTTCGTGTGCGCCGGCTGCGGCGCCCCGCTCTTCGAGTCCGACTCCAAGTTCGACAGCGGCTGCGGATGGCCCAGCTACTTCCAGCCGCTCGACTCGGCGGTCGAGACGGCCGAGGACGCCAGCCATCTCATGGCGCGGACCGAGGTGCACTGCCAGCACTGCGGCGGACACCTCGGCCACGTGTTCGACGACGGCCCGCCGCCCACCGGCCTTCGGTATTGCATCAACGGGACATCTCTGAAATTCACGCCCAAGCCCAAGCTCGAGCCGCCCACGCGCTGAGCGTCGGGCGGAAGTACAGTAGACTCATCAGGTGCTTGGCGCACACGGAGGTACTCCGAGATGAAGCCAGCGATTGGTGTGTGGACGCGTGTACACGACGATACTGTCACGATGGGAGTGATGCAGCTGCCGACCGGCTTCTTCCAGGTGGTGATCCAGGACGGCGCGCTCACGACGTCGATCGAGGACGGCCAACGGCGCACGATGGTGGACGCCTACACGCGGGCCGACGCCTACCTGAGGATGCAGGGACATCTGTGTTCGGGCGGGTGCGGCCCCTGGAGACGCAAGCTCTGAAGTCGCAAGAGAGGTTGGCCAGATGGCCGAGGACAACCTGGATGCACGCCTGCGCGCCGGAGATCGAGGCGATCCGAAGGGGCCAGCTCCGCCCCATCATGCCGTGACCCGGCCCAGGCCGGCGGCGACGAACTGGCGGAACTGGTAGACGCTGCTGTAGGGCATCACGCGGATCAGCTCTTCGAGGTTCGTCCGGCCGGCGGTCAGTCGATCCATCACGTCATGCGCCATCGACACGGTGCTGCGCGCCGCGCTGGCGCGCACCCGGTCGAACGGCGCGTTCTTGCTGATCAGGATCACATCCTCTTCGTCCGGCACCCACAGTTCGGCGATGCTCGTCCGTCCCCGGTAGCCGGTAAAGTTGCAGGCTCGGCAACCGGCGCCGCGGTAGAAGACCAATCCTCCCGGCTCGCTCGGGAAGAACTCCTTGATGAGGTCGGGGGACGGCTGGTACTCCTGTCGACACTCCGAGCACACCTGTCGCACGAGGCGCTGCGCGAGCACTCCCAGCAGCGACGAGGCGAGCAGGTTCGGATCCACCTTGAGATCGAGCAGCCGCGTCACCGACGAGATCGCGTCGTTGGTGTGCAGCGTGCTGAGCAACAGATGCCCGGTTTGCGCCGCGCGGAACGCCATTTCGGCGGTCTCCTCGTCGCGAATCTCGCCGATCATGATCACTTCCGGGTCGTGCCGCAGAAAAGCCCGCAGATAACGGGCGAACGTGTTGCCGATCCGCTCGTTCACCTCCGACTGGCTGAATTGCTCGTAGACATATTCGATCGGATCCTCAGCGGTCAGCACCCGGATCTCGGGCCGGTAGGTCGTCATCAGTGAGGCGTAGAGCGTCGTGCTCTTCCCCGAACCGGTCGGCCCGGTCACCAGCAAGATGCCGGACGGCCGCTTCAGCAGTTGATGCAACGTGGTGATGATGGCTGGTGAGAACCCGAGCTTGTCGATCGACGTCGGCGCGTTCTTCTTGTCGAGAATCCGCAGGACGCAGCTCTCGCCGTAGTAGCCGGGCAGGATCGAGACGCGGAAGTCGATGTTGAGCTGCTCACCCTTGCGCTCGATCCGCACGCGGAATGCGCCGTCCTGCGGCCGCCGGCGCTCGGCGATATCGAGCTTGGCGAGCACCTTGATGCGCGAGATGATCTCGCGCGCCCCGCGATCGCAGGTCTCCTGCAGCGGGCCGAGGTCCAAGGCCTGCAGGATGCCGTCGAGCCTGAAACGGACGTGCATCCGGCCGGCCAGCATCTCCAGGTGGATGTCGCTGCAACCGCGGTCGAGGGCAATCGTGAGCAACTGCCGGACGGCCCCGTCCGCTCGCTTGTCCTGGATGTACTCCTCGACGTACTTGCTCTTGATCGCGCCCGTGCCCGTGCCCTGGTCGGGCTCGTCTTCGCCCGCCACGTCCAGCGTTTCGACGTGGTCCGTCGTCTGTGCCGGGGCCACGAGCGGAGGTGTGTCGATCGGCTGCACGTAGAGCCGCTTGAATGCCCGTTTGATTGCCTCCTGCGAGGCGGTGACGACATTGACCACGAAGCCGGTGGAGGCGGCCAGTTCATCGGTCACCGACACGTTGGTCGGGTCGTCCATGCAGACTGTGAGCATCTGCCCGATTTGCGCGACGGGTACGAGCACGTGGCGGCGCGCGTAGTGGGTGTTGATGATCCGCGCGAGGCTGCGATCGGCGTCGATCCGGTCGAGGTCGATGAACGGGATGTTCAACTGCAGGCCGAGCGCCTGGCGCATCACTTCGTCCGTCACGAGGCCCAGCTTGACCAGCACTTCACCGAGCGGACGCTGCAGCCGCTGCTGCTGGACGAGCGCCTGCTGGAGGCGTTCCTCGGAGATCGCCCCGCTGCGAACCAGCACCTCGCCGAGCCGGAGGCGTTTCTCGCTCCGCTCGAGCACGAGCGAGAGCTGCCGCTGGGTGACGAGCTTCCGCTCGACCAGGATCCGGCCCAGTGGCACGTAGTCGGGCGATCCCGCCTGCGCCGATAGTGCCGAGTCCAACTGCTCCTCGGTGATCAAGCCCTCCTTGATCAGCAGCCTCCCGAGTCGAGCCTCCGACGGCGTCCTCATTGCCAGCCTCCCTCGCCCGTCACTGCCGCACGAGCTTCCGGTACTTGATCCGATGCGGCCGGTCCGAATCGGCGCCCAGCCGGCGGTGGCGATCGGCTTCGTAGTCCTGGTAGTTCCCTTGGTACCACACTACGTCGCTGTTCCCTTCGAACGCGATGATGTGCGTTGCGATGCGATCGAGGAACCAGCGGTCGTGGCTGACGACGAGCGCGCAGCCGGCAAACTCCAGCAGCGCGTCCTCGAGCGACCGCAGCGTGTCCACGTCGAGATCGTTCGTCGGCTCGTCGAGCAGCAGCAGATTGCAGCCGCCTTTGAGCAGTTTTGCCAGGTGCACGCGGTTGCGTTCCCCGCCCGACAGCGTCCCGACCGGCCGCTGCTGGTCGCGCCCCTTGAAGTTGAACCACGACGCGTAGGCGCGCGACGGCACGGCCCGCTTGCCGATCTGGATCTCGTCCAGGCCGCCGGAGATCTCGTCCCACACGCTCTTCGCGGGATCGAGGGCGTCGCGACTCTGGTCGACGTAGCCGATCTTCACCGTCTCGCCCACTCGGAGCGACCCGGCGTCCGGGGGTTCCTGTCCCGTGATCAGTCGAAACAGCGTCGTCTTTCCCGCACCGTTGGGCCCGATGATTCCCACGATGCCCCCTCGGGGCAGCTGGAAACTGAGGCCGTCGATCAGCAGGTTGTCGCCGTAGCCCTTCCGCAGCCCCTCGGCCTCGACGACGATGTCGCCGAGGCGCGGGCCGGGCGTGATGTAGATCTCGCCCCGCTCGATACGCTGCACGGCGTCCTGCGCGAGCAGGTCCTCATAGGCATTCAGTCGTGCCTTGCCCTTGGCCTGCCGGGCGCGCGGGGACATGCGAATCCACTCCAACTCGCGTGCCAGCGTGCGCTGGCGCCGCGCCTCCTGCTTCTCCTCGTGCTCGAGACGCTGCTGCTTCTGCTCCAGCCATGACGAGTAGTTCCCCTGCCACGGGATGCCCTGTCCCCGGTCCAACTCGAGGATCCACCCGGCCACGTTGTCGAGGAAGTACCGGTCGTGCGTGACGGCAACCACCGTCCCGGGGTAGTCGTGGAGAAAGCGCTCGAGCCAGGCGACCGATTCGGCGTCGAGGTGGTTCGTGGGCTCGTCGAGCAACAGCAGGTCGGGCGACCGGAGCAGCAAACGGCACAGCGCGACACGTCGGCGCTCGCCGCCGGACAGCGTCTCGACGTTGGCGTCAGCCGTCGGCACGCGCAACGCATCCATCGCGAGTTCGACCCGCGAGTCGAGGTCCCAGGCCGACGCCGCGTCGATCCTGTCCTGGAGCGCACCCTGCTGGTCGAGGACCTTCTCCATTTCTTCGGGTGACAGATCTTCGCCCAGCCGCTCGGTCAGGCGCTCGTAGTCGGCCAGCAGCGCACGGGTCTCCGCCACGCCCTCTTCGATGTTGCCCAGAACGGTCTTGTTCGGATCGAGCTGGGGCTCCTGCGACAGGAGGCCGACCGACACCCCGTCGGCGGCAAACGCCTCGCCAGCGAAATCACGGTCGAGGCCCGCCATAATCCTCAGCAGCGTGCTCTTGCCGGCCCCGTTCGCGCCGAGCACGCCGATCTTGGCGCCGGGCAGGAACGCCAGCCAGATGTCCTTCAAGACAGTCTTGTCGGGGGGATGGACCTTCGTGAGGCCCTGCATCGTGAAGATGTACTGGTACGCGGCCACGGCAGCTCCTGGAATGACCAGTCGGCGGATGTCCGCCTATTCTTGCACGGTCGGGGGCGTCACGGGGGGCGGCATTCGCAGGAGTTCCCGGACCTTGGTCGGAAACCTCCGACGGACCACTGCGTCAGCGAGTCTCGAGGCAGAGCTGGTTCGGCGTCGCGGCCCCCAAACGTGCACTGGGCGCCCGGCGGTTGTAGAATAACAAGCTACCCGCCGTTTGGAAGGTCCCAGACAGAGGTGCGTTTTCGGCGGGAGGTGGGACCGCGGACACAACGAGGCCCGGAGGCCGAGCCATGACGTTCGGTCGGATGCAGGATTCACCCCTCGAAGCCCCAGGCGAGCCCGTCGGCGCCGGGGACCGGGGGTCGGCTGCCGTCGAGGCGGAGGTCGCCCGCAGGCTGCAAGAGGCGCGTACGCGTCTCGAGCACCGGGCCCGCCTGGACACGCAGCCTATCGAGCACTATCGGCGCGAGAAGGAACGGCCATTCACCGCGGAAGAGCGAGACCGCGTCACGATTCTGATCGGTGGGCTGACCGCCCGCCACGAGCAGCTCATCACGGCGATCCTCGAGGCGTGCGGCCATCATTGCCAGCCGCTCCCACAGCCGGACCTCACCGCCTGCCTGGTCGGGAAGCAGTACGGCAACAACGGCCTGTGCAATCCGGCATATTTCACCGTCGGCGCGCTCGTCAACTATCTGCAGGCGCTCGAAGCGGGCGGCATGTCCCGAAAGGACATCGTCGATCGGTACGTCTTCTTCACGGCGGGGGGCTGCGGGCCGTGCCGCTTCGGGATGTACGAGGCCGAGTTCCGCCTCGCGCTCCGCAACTCCGGCTTCGAAGGCTTCCGCATCCTCACCTTCCAGCAGGACGAAGGTGTGAAGGCGAAGACCGGGGAGTCGGGCTTGCACCTGTCGATGCTGCTCGGCCTTGGAGCCCTCAATGCGTTCCAGGCGGCCGACGTCTTCAACGACATCTCGTACACGCTGCGGCCGTACGAGGTCGTCCCCGGGAGCACGAACCGCCTCCTGGCCGAGGCGATGGAACTGCTGGCTGAGGATTTCCGCACACGGAAACACATCTATCCGGAAGCGAAACTGCCGGGTTGGCTCGCCAGGCAGATTGCCAAGAAGAGAGCGACCCGACTGACGACCGAGATCATCATCAACGTCTACGCGCACCTCTACGGCAAGCCGATGACCGACGTCATGCGACGGTGCCGGGAGAAACTGCGCGGCATCGAGGTCGATCGGCTGCGCGTCAAGCCGGTCGTGAAGGTGACGGGCGAGTTCTGGGCGCAGTCGACCGAAGGCGACGGCAACTTCCGCATGTTCGAATTCCTCGAGCGCGAGGGTGCCCACGTCATCGTCGATCCGCTCAGCACGTGGTTGATGTATCTGCTCCGTCAGGAGCACGCGCGCCTGCTGGACCGGCGGGGTCTGGACGTGCCGCGCGGCGGGCCGCTGGGCGCACGGCTTCGGGCGAAGATGGCGGACGAACTCAAGACGCTGAAGAAGCGGCTCGCGTTCTCGCTCGGGAACGCCATCTACCGCCACCGGTATCATCGGCTGTGCCGGGCGCTGGCCGACGTGCCGCACCACCTGATCGATCAGGAGGTCATCGCGAAGACGGCGCACCCGTTCTACCACAGCCTGTCGAGGGGCGGTGAAGGCCACCTCGAGGTGGGCAAGACCATCTACTACTCCACCAAGCTCGGCGCCCACATGGTGCTGAGCCTGAAGCCGTTCGGCTGCATGCCCTCCACCCAGTCCGACGGCGTGCAATCGATGGTCGCCGCGAAGATGAAGAACATCCTCTTCATCCCGATCGAGACGGCGGCCGAGGGCGAACTCCACGCCCACAGCCGCGTGCAGATGGTGCTCGTCGAGGCCCGCGAGCGGGCCGAGGCGGAGTTCGACCGCGCGCTGGCCGACACCGGGAAGAAACTAAGCGACATTCGACGCTACGTCGAGGATCACCCTGAGCTGCGCGACCCGTTCCATCATGTCCCGCACCGACCGGGGGTGGCCGGCATGGCTGCCAACTTCGTACTGTACGTCAGCCACCTGATGGACCGTGACGGCACCCGGCACCGCGGACGTGTCGCGGCGCCCGATCTGACAACCTCAGCGAACCAGCAGACACCATGACCGTTGCCGAACCGCGTTTCCTCCTCGGCCTCGACGTCGGGTCAACCACCGTCAAGGCCGTGGCGATAGATGCACGTACCGACGAACTCGTCTGGCGGGACTATCAGCGGCACGAGAGCCGTCCCGCCGAGAAGCTGCTCGAACTGCTCACGCGTCTGGAAGATGAAGCGGGCGTGGAGCGCGGCAGCGCGCGAGCGTTCATTACCGGGTCCTCCGGGGCGGCGTTTGCCGACCTCGTCGGAGCCCACTACGTCCAGGAAGTCGCCGCCGTCGCCCTGGCCGTCGAGCAGAAGCACCCGGACGCCCGGACGGTCATCGAACTCGGCGGCCAGGACGCGAAGATCATCATCTTCGAGGCCGAGGACGAGGGGCGATCGCGCAAGACGGTGTCGATGAATGACAAGTGCGCCGGCGGCACCGGCGTGGTCATCGACAAGATCTCCGCGAAGCTGAAGATCTCGTCCGAGGCGCTCGGCACGCAACCGTACGTCGGGCTGAAGATCTACCCGATCGCAGGCAAGTGCGGCGTGTTCGCCGAAACCGACATCAACGGTCTGCAGAAGCGCGGCGTGGCTGCCGAGGAGTTGCTGGCGTCGCTCTTCGACGCGATCGTCGTCCAGAACCTGACCGTGCTGTCGCGCGGCCATGCGCTGCCGCCCCACGTGCTGCTGCTCGGCGGCCCGCACGCGTTCATCCGCGGGTTGCGGGAGGCGTGGCAGACGCACGTGCCCGGGCGTTGGCGCGAGCGCGGGGTCGAACTGCCCGAAGGGACCTCTCCGGAGGATCTGATCGTGACGCCGCCGATGGCCGAGTACTACGGCGCCTTCGGCGCAATCGAGTTCGCCCGGCGCGATCGAGAGGCCACGACCGACTACCTCGGGCCGTCGCGCCTTGCCGCGTCCGTGGCCCGCGGCCACGAGGGCGTGCGTCGCGGTGCGACCGGCGTGGGCTTCTCGGGGATGGATCTCGCCGAGTTCCGGAAACAGTACGAGCGCCCAGCCTGGACGCCGCCGCCGCTCGAGCCCGGGCAGTTCATCCGCAGTTTCATCGGTCTCGATGCCGGTTCGACCTCCACCAAAGCCGTCATGCTGGACGAGGACGGACGCGTGCTGGCGAAGGCGTACCAGCTCTCGCGCGGCAATCCGATCGAGGACGCGATCGAGATGTTCGGCTCATTGCGCCGGCAGATCGAATCGCAGGGCGCGCGCACCGAGGTGTCGGGCGTGGTCACGACCGGCTACGCGAAGGACATCCTGAAGGACGTCTTCGCCGCCGATGCGGCGCTCGTCGAAACGGTCGCGCACGCACAGTCGGCGCTCCATTTCTACAAGGACCCGCACGTCATCGTGGACGTGGGCGGCCAGGACATCAAGATCATCGTCATGCACGGCGGCCGCGTGAAGGACTTCCGTTTGAACACGCAGTGTTCGGCGGGCAACGGGTACTTCCTCCAGGCCATCGCGCAGAGCTTCGGCCGTCCGGTCGAGGAGTTCGCAGAAGCGGCGTTCACCGCGCGCGAGATGCCGGTGTTCGGCCAGGGTTGCGTGCTCTTCCTCCAGTCCGAGATCTCCAACGTGCAACGGCACGGCTGGAAGCCGGAGGAGGTTCTCGCGGGCCTTGCCGCGGTGTTGCCGAGAAACGTGTTCCTGTACGTGGCGAAGGCGCCGAACCTGTCGCGCTTCGGGTGGCGGTTCGTCCTCCAGGGCGGAACCCAGCGCAACCTGGCGGCGGTCAAGGCGCAGGTGGACTTCATCCGCGACAACTTCAAGGGGCAGGAGCGCCAGCCGGACATCGTGCTCCACGAGCACTGCGGCGAAGCGGGCGCCATCGGCGCCGGCCTCGAAGCGGTCCGGTTGTGGAAGCACGGCAATCAGACGCGCTTCATCGGCCTCGAAGCCGCCGAGCGGATCGCCTTCGAGACCCGCTGCGACGATGAGACGCGGTGCCATTTCTGCAAGAACGAGTGCGTGCGGACGTTCATCGACGTGACCGTCGCCGGCCCCGCGGCGACGCTCGCGGCCGAGACGCCGGCGGAGGTCGCGGCCGAAACGGCGGCGGCAGTCGAGCGAGTTGCCCATCGACGGTTTGTCGTCGCCGGCTGCGAGAAGGGCTCCGCCGAAGACCTCGCCCACATGCGCGACATCAAAGCCGCTGAGGACGCGGTGAAGGCGAGGACGCCGAACCTCGTCACCTTCGCGTCGCGGGAAGTGTGGAAACTGCGGAACCCGGCGAATGTTGCCGATCCGCTGCCCCCCAAGGGGTGGACCGCCGCCGCCAAGCGCCGCCGCGAGCTGTACGAGAACCGCCACAAGGTGCGGATCGGGCTGCCGCGCGTGTTCAACATGTACGCGCTGGCCCCGTTCTTCACCGGCTACCTGCAGAGCGTCGGCGTGGACGGCAAGAACATCGTGTTCTCCGACTACACCAGCATGGAGATGTACCGGACGGGCGCGACGCGTGGCGCGATCGATCCCTGTTTTCCGTCGAAGGTGTCGCTCGCGCACGTCCACAATCTGCTCTTCGTGAAGCACAAGCGCACGCCGCTCGACTGCATCTTCTTCCCGATGATCGAGGTGCTGCCACCGCGTCTGCACGGCGTCCGGGCGAGCAACGCGTGCCCGACGGTGTCTCTGACACCCCAGACGGTGCGCGCCGCGTTCACCAAGGACGAAGACCTGTTCGCGCAACAGGGTGTCCAGTACCTGGCCGGCATCCTGGACATGGAGGACGAACCGCTCTTCCGGCGCCAGATGCTGGAGATGTGGGAGCCGCTACTCGGCCTCTCGTGGGAGGAGAACCAACGGGCCATCGCGGCGGGCCACCAGGCGCTGGCCGACTACGAAACGGCGGTGCGGACGGCAGCCCGGAAAGCGCTCGACGATCTCGAACGGGACAACCGGCTCGGCATCGTGCTGCTCGGGCGGCCGTATCATCACGACCCGGGCCTCAACCACGGCATCCCCGAGGAACTGCAGAAACTCGGCTACCCCGTGTTCTCCCAGCATACGCTGCCGCTCGACGAGGATCTGCTGGACCGGCTGTTCGGCGACGACGTGCGGAACGGCCTCATCAGGCACCCGCTCGACATCTCGGACGTCTGGAAGAACTCGCTCGCGGCCAGCAGCAACTTCAAGGTGTGGGCGGCGAAGTTCGCGGCCAGGCATCCCAATCTCGTCGCGGTCGAACTCTCCAACTTCAAGTGCGGCCACGACGCACCGATCTTCGCGACGGTGGAAGACATCATCGAGAAGTCGGGAACGCCGTACTTCGGCTTCAAGGAAATCGACGAGAACAAGCCAACCGGCGCGATCAAGCTCCGGCTGGAGACGATTGACTACTCGTTGAAACGCGCCCGCGAAGAACTGCTCGATCGCGGCCGCCGCACCGATCGGATGGAACGCTGGCTTGCCGCCTACGAACGGAGGCTGCGAAGACAACTCGCGCCGCCCGACGAATCGGAGAGTGGCGAGGCGGTCACCATGTAGGCCGTGGAGCAAGGCCTCGTGAACCCTTGGCTGCCGACGCTGCTGCTCGCGTTGCTGCTGAACGGGGCCGCCCCGGCCACGCCTGGAACCTCGCGTCCTTCACCGGCCGTCGTCGGGTCGTCCGACGGCCCCGCCGGCATTTCTGCCGGCTACGAGGTTCGCGTCGACCGCTTCGACTACCGGTTTGAAAACCCCTCGAATTTCGACACGTCGTACTTGGTCCCGCACTTCTTCGAACAGACGTATCGGGCCGATCATCAGTGGCTCGTCGTGCGCGCCCGCTACCGGGTCGCCAACCGCATGTGGGTCACGGAGGTCGGATTCGCCCCGGAACAGGAAGGCCACGGCAGCGATGCCGATACCTTCTCCAACCCCGACGGCAATGTCATCGTCGACGCCACCGAGACGCCGGTGGCCCTGCTGTCCTGGCGTGTCCGTCACCGCGTGGCGCTTGCACGCGTCGGCGGGTTCGACACATCGGTCGGCTACAGTTATCGACGCGATCGCTCGGTCTTCCCGGACAGCACCACCACCATCACCCAGACGAAGCCGCCATCGTTCGTGTCGTTCTGGGACACGGGCCGAGAGCGCACGATCTCAGAGGTCCACCAGATCCGGCTCGCCGCCCACCGACAAGTGCCGCTGTCGGCACGATGGACGCTCCGTGTCGGGCTCGATGTGTCGCCCATCGACCTCGCCCGCCTGACAACGTTGCTGCCCGACAAGTACCCGGACCGCCCGATCATTTTCACCGCCAAGGGCACGATGATCGAGCCGCGGGTTGACCTGAACGGCCGTCTGGGCCGCTGGTCGATCAACGTCGCCGCTGACTACACCCATCATTGGAGCTACAAGCAGGACAGCCAGTTCGGCTGGAATGGCGCGGGTCTGTCTGTGAGCGTTGGCCGTTGAGCGCGCTAGGCGCGGGCGGTCCACCAGCGGTACATCAGTCCGCCGACGTACTGGCCGGTGACGAACGCGCCGATGAGAATCGGGAATGTGGCGAGGCGCCAGCCAAGCCCGGACGCGAAGCGCAAGGCGACGACGATCGGCACCGGTACGTGCACGGCCAGCACCCAGCCCAGCGAGAACCGACGGACTGTCGCCCGCCAGAACCCGAACGGGAGGTTCACCACGAGAACCAGCGCCGCCACGACCAGCAGCCTGACCATGGACCATTGTGGCACAAGGCTGCCCGGGACGTCGCACATTCGACACACGACTCGTTGCACGGTTTCTGCACGAGACTCGTCGCGGGCACCCCCGTCTGGCGTTGGTGTTGCTGTCCTGCCACCCGTCGGCCTCGACTGAGGAACGAACTGTCCATGGTCGAGTACGTGTCACTTGCTGCCAGGAGCATCCATGCGCATCCTGCGGGTCGTGGGCAGCCGGCTGTTGCCGTGCGGGTGTTTTGTTGGTGCGTACGAGACGTACGACGGGCGGACTGTGGAAGTCGTTGACCAGGCGGGAATTGCCTGCAGTGTCCCGTCGCATGTCCGGGGAGCCACGCTCCCGCCGGACCCTGGACGGATTCCGGCGCATGCGGTGCGGCCGCCCACGAGGGCTGTGCCCCCGCAAGGTGACAGCGCAGCCCCTGGCGCCGACGGCTCCAGGGGCCGATCTGTATCATAGGCGCACCGCGGTCTCCGCGTGCTCTGTATCGACCCGCGATCGCACAAACAAAACGGGCGCGAAGGGAATCCCCCTCGCGCCCGTTGTCGTACCCGCAGTCCGGAGACGCGCTACCGGAAGATGTAGCGGAAGCCGCCCCAGAACTGGTAGTTGTTCGAGATGTCGTCCATCTTGTTGAGGAACAGGCGGCCGGTCACCACGAAGTGCAACTCGTTCTGGTTGGCTCCGGAGGCCTTCCACAGGCGGCGGCCACCCTGGAGCAGCCACACCGGGGCGACGGTATCGCTGTGGGTGAAATCCCACACGCCGATGCCCGTGCCGAAGAAGCCATTGCGATCGAACCAGCGGTTGATCTCGACCTCGGCAAACGCGCTCGAATTGCCGCTCTTGTTGAAGTTGATCGCCACGCCAGCCGACGGCGCGACGCGCCAGTCCTCGGCAACCAGAAGGTCCACGCCAGCCTTCACGCCGAACAGCGGCGCGCAGTAGCCGTACTCGAAGCCAGCCTTGGCGCCGGCCGGCAGCGGATCGGCCACGCGGACGCGGCGCTCCTTGCCGAACGCGCCTTCGAAGAAGAAGTCCATCTTGTCTTCGGCGATCACGGTGAAGGTCGCCTGGCAGGAGGACTTGTCAGCCTTCGGATTCGCCGCGGTGGAATTCGCCTTGACCGTGTAGGTGCCGGGAAGCGGTTTCCGGATGAGCACGCTGGCCTGGAACGGCGCGGCGAGCGTCAGTTCGGTAGCCGGCTTGCCCTGGTACTCGACGCTGACCGGAGCGCCCGTCGGACCGAGAACCTGCACCACCATCGAGGTCGCAGGCGACCCACCGGACTGCGACTGCGAGCCGTCGATTGTCACCGACCAGCCGCCCTTGGCCTTGATGGCGGTGGCGGTCAGGCCGCACGACGCGGGCGCGGGCGGCGGTGGCGGAGGCGGCGGAACGACCTTGCGGGCTGCCTCTTCTTCGACCCTCTTGCGTGCTTCTTCAGCGAGGCGCGCTTCCTCGGCCTTGCGCGCGGCTTCGGCGGCGATCGCCTTCGGGCTCCGTTCGCTGGATGCCAACGCGAGGTTGCCGCAAGGCTTCGGGAGTGCGAAGTGATACAGGGTCTCGCCGTCGTCGATGTCGAACGTCCAGGCGGGGAACGGCTTCTTCCCGCCCCACCGGATGTTGCGCAAGACCGCAGCCTTGCCTGCGTTCCGCAGGCCCATCCAGACCATCGTCTTGCCGACCTCGAAGGGTTCGTCCTTCAGCGTGGCCGAATCCGCCGCGGTAAGGGTCCCGAGGATCTGATCCTTGAGCGAGGTCAAGCCCGCCTCGGTAATGACCGCGTCGACGTTCTTCTTGACCCGGGGCCTGGCCATGTCGCGCTTGAGCTGCTTCAGGTCCTTGATCGACCCAATCAAGCTGCGTGGGCCGCCCAACCGAGTGGCCGTCCGGAACCCGTCATCCGGGACAACGGGCTTCGCGACCGCGCGTTTCGCGGGCTTGACCGCTTTGGGAGCAGCCACCTGTTCTTTGGCGGCCTTTGGTGCCGGCGTCTGACCGGCGGCATCGGCGATGCCGATGTTCACGAGGACCGCGAGCGCGGCAATCCCCGCCAGCCGTGCTGCGGCACACACAGTCTTGGACATGGTAATCGCTCCAGAGATGGATTGGATGACACTGACGACCGCGGATTTCGGCTCCGAACAGAGCTTCAGTACGGCGGCTCCGCATATGATAGCCCAACTGGTCCGGGGCGGAGGCGAATAATGCACATAAAGACTCGCCTGCGTATCGGAATCGTTTCCTACCGCACGTAGCCCAGGCTCCGAAGCCGATCAAGCATTTCCTGGTCCAGGGGGGTTGCCGTCGACGGGCGTGGGCCGAGGGTGCGGTGGCCGTAGGTGTCGACGATGCGTAGCGGGATGCGGGCGGTAAAGGCCGAGTCGAGCAGGTCGAGCCGGGGGTGGCCGCTCAGTTCGCGGCTCGTCGGCAGTCCGAGGATGTACAACAGCGTGGGCCCGACGTCTGCCCCGGTGCCAACCACACGCGCGCCGGTCTGGACGCCGGATCCGCTCAGCGCCAGAACCCCGGACTCCCGCGACGCGGCGCGACCCGGATCGGCCACGAGCGCCACCAGAGAGCTCGACGGCAGACCGTCCACCAGCGGCGCCAGCAACTGATCGAGAAACTGGTAGTACCGCTCGAGCGCGTCCACCCGGGACGCCATCGCGGAGGCCGGCAAACCGGCCCCGCCGCCGCCCAGCAACTCGTGCTGGGCGATATCCAGCCCCGGCAAATACAGCGCACAGAGGTCGGCAGTCGACGTGAAGACACGCGACGCAAGCGCGACCTGCACGGCGTCCTGCTCCGCCGCTCGCCGCAGCACCGCCGCCTCGGCACCACCGCCGGCCGGGAACCCATGGAGTACACTGCGCCGGACCGAGTCGCGCATCTCCGGCCACGCCTCGCGAAGTGGCCGATAGAGGCCGGCCGGCCCCAGTTCTCCGTCCAGATCCCCGCCCCGATCGAGCCGCAGCGTCGCCCTATCGCTCAGTACGATCCCGGGAGCCGCAGGGACCGGCCAGGTGGCCCACCAGTTCACGACCACGGTGCGCAGGCGGTTCTCGGCGGCCACCTCCCAGAACGTCTTCGAGCGGCGCTGCAACCCCGTCGTCAACGCGGGCCGCGTCAGACGCACCAGGTCGGTGGCCATCCCAATCGACGCGGCGAGCCCGGACTCGCCCGCCGGCACGGTCCCTTCGATTCCCGCCACGCGCCGTGTCTCGATCCCGCTCACGCCGTGCACGTCGGCCGGCTGTCCCGTCGCCAGCGATGTCCAGGTGCGTGCCGGATCCGGCGCTTCCGACGCGGGCATCTGCATCCGGGCGCCCGCGAGCAGCCGGGCCAACCGCGGCGTGCGTCCCGTCGACTGGAGTCGCTCGAGGAAACGAAGATCGAGACCGTCGATGGCCACGACGGTCAGGTGGATTCCCGTTGGTATCACCGCAATCGCCGGGGCCGCCGTACCCGGCGTGCGCTCCTCGCCGCGAGTGGCCACGAACAGAAGCAGGGACGCCACCGCAAATGCCATCACGCCGAGCACCAGCGTCACCACCCAGGAACGTGGCTCGAGCCGGTGCGGCGGCAGCGGTGTCGCTGCACCCTGCGCCGCCAGCGCGAGCGTCGTCATCCTCACGGCGTGACCGAGCAGGAGACTGATCGCCGAGGCGGCCGCAAGTGCGGGGATCGTCCATGCGCCACTGCGCCATACGGTCCCGGCCGGGTTGACCGTCCGCCACCACAGCACCAGATAAACGAGGCATGCCGCAGCGACGCCCGCGCCGGCCATTCGCGCGAGCGATGACGCGCGGGTGTTGAGGCGGGAGTGGACACCGGCGCCCAGCAGGCTCGTCGCGACGAAGGCGATGCCGGCCACGCCGGCGCCGAACAGGACGCCGAGATAGACGGCGAGCACGACCGTGTCGCGTGCGCCGGTGGCCAGGCCTGGAAGGCGGACACCCAAGGCGATCGCCGCGGAGGGGCCGAGCAGTATTCCGGCGAGCAGACCGATGCGCACGCTCGATCGCCAGGCCGCGCTCAGCACGCCGCGACTGCCGCGAACGGGGCCCAGGACGAACCGGTCCATGCCGGCATCGAGGTACCCCAGTTCGCGAAGTCGCACGCGCAGTTCGTCAACCGACGGCTTGGTCTCCGACATGGAACGCTCCTAGACGTTGCGCTGCGCCACGAACTGCGCCAGGTCGCGCAATCGATCGGCGCGTGGCCCGAACTGGCCGAGCGCCGTCGTGGCCGTCTGACACAACTCGCGAGCCAGCTCGCGCGCTCCCTCGACACCACTGAACGAGACGAACGTCGTCTTGCGCGCGTCAGCCAGGCGCGGCTTCCCCGTTTCCGCCGGATCGCCCTCGACGTCGAGCAGGTCGTCGATGATCTGGAATGCGAGACCGAGGTTCTTGGCATACGCCGCGAGCGCCGCGATCTGGCTCTCGCGGGCGCCCGCCGTCAGCGCGCCGGCCGTGGCCGCCGCCACGAAGAGCGCGCCCGTCTTCAAGCGATGAATCAGTTCCAGCGCCTCGAACGACAGCACCGAATCGGTGGCGAGCAGGTCTTCGACTTCCCCGCCGATCAGCCCATCGGATCCGACCGACGCCGCCATGAGCGCTGTCAGCTGCCGCGCCAGCGGAGGCTCGTACGCCCGGGCGATCGTGGCGAACGCGATGTTGAAGAGGTTGAACGCCGCCATCAGCGCCATCGCCTCGCCGTGTGCCACGTGGTTCGACGGCCGGCCCCGACGAAGATCCGCGTTGTCGAGGGCAGGCAGGTCGTCGAGAATCAACGACGAGGCGTGCACCAACTCGATGGCCGCGGCCGCCGGCAGCGCACGATCCGCGGACCCGGCCACCTCGGCGGCCAGCAGCGTGAGCACGGCCCGCACGCGTTTGGACGGCGCAAACAGCGTGTACCGCATCGCCCGGTGCAGCACCTGCGGCCGATCGGTCTCGGGCGGCGTCACGCGATTGAGTTCACGCTCGATAGAGGCGATGTGCTCGGCGATGAAGGGCGGGAGCTTCATGGTTCAATCGGCAACCACCCCATCTTACATTGGAAGAAGGGCGGCGTATGTCGGAGGATGGGCGCGTCATCCCGCCGATTCGCTATCCGTCCATCGGCCGGTCTGGCGGCGTCGGGGCGACGAACCAATCCAGCTTCTCGCGCAGGCTGACGACCCCGCCGACAACGATGATCGCCGGCGGCGCGAGCCCGGCACGGCCGGCCTGGTCCGCAATGCTGGCCAACGGGGCGACGACCGTTCGCTGCGCCGCCGTCGTCCCGTTCTCGATGACTGCCACCGGGCACTGCGGATCGCGACCGTGGTCGAGCAGCTCCTTCGCGATGGCCGCCAGATTGTGCAGGCCCATGAAGATGACGAGTGAGGCCGACGATTTCGCGTGACGCGCCCAGTCCACGGGCACCGGGGCGGTGCCGCATGCATGCCCGGTCACGAAGACCAGTTCAGACGTGAAGTCCCGGTGTGTGAGCGGAATGCCGGCGTAGGCGGGCACCGCCACGCCCGCGCTCACGCCCGGCACGACCTCGTACGCGATGCCGGCCTGCCGAAGCGCCTCGGCCTCCTCGCCGCCGCGTCCGAAGATGAACGGATCGCCGCCCTTGAGCCGGACCACCGTTCGTCCCGCCTGCGCCTGTTCGATGAGGAGGCTGTTGATCTCGGACTGCGGTCGCGTGTGGTGCCTGTCTCGCTTGCCCACGTAGATCCGGCTGGCACCAGGCTTGGATAGATCGAGCAACGACGGATCCACCAACGCGTCGTAGACGATTGTGTCGGCAGCCTGGAGAAGACGACGGCCCTTGACCGTCAGCAGCTCGGGATCGCCGGGACCGGCGCCGACGAGAAAGACCTTTCCGTTCGACGACCTCGCGGGGGCCGGTTCACGCCTCGCGCGCGCGCCACCAAGTTCCGTGAGAATCGCGTCCATCTGCGCCCGCTCCTCGGACGGCGAGCGCCCTTCGGCCTTGCAGCGGTCGCGCAGTTCACCGAGCCGCGCCGCCGCGTCCGCGTAGGCCGGTCCGAACCGCGCCTCGATCTCTTCCCGGATGTAGCGCGCGAGTGCCGGGCTGCGTCCGTTGGTGGAGATGGCGATGGTCAGATCGCCGCGACGGACAACGGCCGGGCTGATGAAGTCGCAGAGTTCAGGGTCGTCCACCGCGTTGAACCAGATACCCAGCTCGCGCGCTTCGGCTTGCACGGCACGATTCACCTGGGGATCCGACGCGGTCGCGTAGGCAAGACGGGCGCCGTGCAGGTCTCCGTTCCGGTAGCCGCGGCGCTCGAGCGTCAACTGCCCTGCGGCGCTCCATCGGTCGACGCGGTCCGTCACCTCCGGGCTCACGACGGTTACGCGGGCGCCCGCGCCGATCAACGACTCGACCTTGCGTTCCGCGATCGTGCCGCCGCCGATGACCACGACCGGCTGGCCGCTCAGATCGATGAAGATCGGATGGACCCACGTGGTTCGCCGTTCAGCCCCGACAGTCATTTCACCATCCCGATTCCGCCCCGCACCGCCTCATCGACCGGCCGCCTTCGTCGCGGCGGCCACCAGCCCGTCCGCCCATGCTGGCGCGCCGAGTGCGTGCAGATGCGTGTAGCTCGCCCACACGTTGCCAACCACGATCCCGTCCCGGCCTCCACCGCAGCCCGTGCCGCGCTCGATCGCGCAGGCCGTAGGAAGGTCGCCTGGAACGCGGTCTCCGGCGCCGACGATGCGCGAGTAGTGGAACTCGTGCCCTCTCAGTTCCTGGCCGCCTCCGAAGAACGGGTTGTCGCGGTCCACGCGAAGCCTGACGTACCCGTGGCCCTGCGGGCGGGAACCGACTTCCACGTCGATCGGCAGCACGTCCGCCATGTCGTGACGGCGGCCCTGCCAGATGACGCTCCGGGCCAGGAGCATCAACCCGCCGCACTCCGCGTAGATTGGCAGCCCGGCTTTCGCGCCGGCCCGGATCGACGTTCTGAGCGACACGTTGGCGGAGAGGGCGTTCGCATGCGTCTCCGGGAAGCCGCCGCCGATGTACAGCGCATCGAGGTGACCAGGCAACGGCTCGCCCGACAGCGACGAGATGGGGACGAGCGTCGCGCCGCGCGCCGCCAGGGCCTCGAGATTTTCGGGATAGTAGAAGCTGAACGCGGAATCGCAGACGTACCCGATCGTCGGACCGGCACCGACGTCGCGGAACGCGTTCTTCCTGGACGAGTCGTTCGCGCGCCACATCGCCTGCGGAGGGCATTCCGCTGGTCCGGCTGCGCGGGCTGCCTCAATCAGCGCGCCCACGTTCACGTGTTGTCGGACCGCGTCGAGAGCGACGCGGCCGGCCTCCTCGATGGCTGGGTGCTCGGCTGGAGTGATGAGCCCCAAGTGCCGCCCCGGTAACCGCGCATCGTCCAGCCGGGGAATCGCACCCAGCACGGGAATGCCGCACTCGCGCTCGATCGCCTGCCGTACAACCGATTCGTGGCGCTCGCCCGCCACCTGGTTCAGGATGACGCCCGCCAGCGCGAGATCCGGGTCGAGCGCCTGGCAGCCGCGCACGCACGCGGCCGCGGTCCGCGTCATCTTCCGGACATTCAGGACGAGCACGACAGGCGCGGCGAGCGCTTTCGCCAGCACGGCGGTACTGTCCGTGCCAGCGACGTCGGCCCCGTCGAACAGGCCCCGGTTGCCTTCGATGAGGTTCAGCGCCTCGTCGCGCGCTGCAGAGGCGGACCGTCCGTCGAGCGCGTGGCGGAAGAACGACGCGACCGCGCCCGCCGTCCCCATCAGGAACGTGTCGAGATTGCGAACCACGTCGTCGGACGCCCATCGCAACCAGGCGGCGTCGATGTAATCCGGTCCCTTCTTGAAGGCGCGAACACGGCAACCGGCTGCCCGCGCAGCCAGTGCCACGCCAATCGACACGAAGGTCTTGCCGGCATCCCCAGAGAGGCCCGCAATCACGAGACGGGGAAAGGCTTCGCCGTTCATGATCTGCCCGGGCACTCCTCGCTCCTGGCCCCCGACTCCTGGCTCCTGACTCCCGAGGTAATCCTCAAGAACGCCGTCACCATCAATGCGCCGAGCGCCCAGATGCCGATGGTAATCGTCAGTTCAGGGAACGTTGGCGAGTAGTCGAACACGGCTCCAAGCGCCGAAGGCACGAGGCCGCCGACGATCAGGCCGAGCCCCTTGTCGATCCACAGACCGACAAACGTCGCCAGGCACGCGACAACCAGCGTCCCCTCCCTGGCCCGCGTTCGCGGCGCCAGCAGCAGCCCGAGCGCGAGCGCCAAGAGCCCGGCGGAGCTCCACATCCAGGGCACCAGGGCGGCGTGGCCCGCGAGGCCCGCATAGAGATACCGGAAGTGCGCCACGTGCTCCGGAACCTGGCTGTAGAAGACCGTGAACACCTCGACCAGGACGAGGAATACGTGAACGGTCACCGCGTACGCGACAAGCACGGCCAGTTTCTGGAGCGCCTCCCGGCCGACATCGACGAGCCTCAGTCGACGGGCCACGAGGCACAACAGGATCAGCAGCGCCGGACCGGCTGCGAACGCCGATGCGAGGAAACGCGGCGCGAGGATGGCGGTCAGCCAGAATGACCGTCCGGGCAGGCCGCTGTAGAGGAACGCGGTGACGGTATGGATGCTGATCGCCCAGGGGATCGACACGATGATCACGGGCCGGATCCACCGAGGTGGTGCGATGTCGTTCCTCTCGGCTTCGAGCGTCACGCGGGTGATCAGCACATTGAGCAGCAGATAGCCGGCCAGCGCCGCCATGTCCCAGAACATCATCGATCCGGGCGTGGGATGGAGCAGCACGTTGAGCACGCGCGAGGGCCGCCCCATGTCGACCACGATGAACAGGACGCACATCGTCACGGCCGCTATGGCGAGGAACTCGCCGAGAATCGTGACGCGGCCGAACACACGGAAGTCGTGAAGGTAGTAGGGCAGCACGACCATGACGGCAGACGCAGCCACGCCCACGAGGAACGTGAACTGGGCGATGTAGAGGCCCCAGACGATGTCGCGGCTCAGCCCGGTGATGCCCAGGCCGGCCTGCAGCTGCAGCCAGTAGCACCACGCGCCCACGCACACGACGGCCAGCAGCGCGCCGGTCCACGCCCAGTATCCTCGTCCGCCGCGCAGCGCTTTCTCGAGCATGAACATCGATAATCCTGGCTTGCGGCGTCCGGCCTGCGGTCATCGCCACGCCGCCTCGAGCCCAGGCCAGCCCTAGATGAGGTAGTACACCTGCGGCCTGGTCCCCAACTCCGGTTTGCGGCGCATCGTGTAGCGTGAACCTGTCAATTGTCGAATCGGCGACGCCGGATCACGGAGGTCGCCGAAAACGATCGCCCGTTCGGGGCAGGCCTCGACGCACAACGGCTGTTCGCCGCGCGCCAGCCTCTCGTCGCAGAACGTGCACTTCTCGACGACGCCCTTGGTCCGCGTGGGATACCCGGGGTCCAGCGTGGTGACGTGCGGGCGCGGGTCGACCCAGTTGAAGGAGCGTGAGCCATACGGACACGCCGCCATACAGTAGCGGCAGCCGATACACCGATGCTCGTCCATCATCACCACGCCGTCCTCACGTTTCCACGTCGCCCTGGTCGGGCAGACGCGAACGCAGGGAGGGTTCTCACAATGGTTGCAGAGCACGAGCACGGGGCGTCCACCTAGCGGCGCCATGCCCTCCCCACCATCCTCGCTGGCGAAGGCGTCCTCGGCCCGCTCCTTCCAGATCCACTTCACCTCGTGCTCGCGGTCCGGGATCGGCGGTACATTGTGCGCCCGATGACACGCGTCGATGCAGGCACGGCAACCGTCCTTTTGCAGACATTTGCCCGGATCGATGGCCATCGCCAATCGACGCCCGCCCGTACCAGCGGTTGCGCAGCCCATGATGGTGCCGGCCGCCGCCCCGAGGGTCGAGAGACTTGCCAGACGGAGGAAGCATCGGCGCGTGGTCATCGTGATTCCTTGCCGGCCACGTGGCACTCCCAGCACGCGGGTTTCACGCTGACGTACGCGTGGCAGCGGTCGCAGAAACCGGCCTTCTGGTGACAGCCCAGGCACGTGCCGGTCAGGCTCATCCGAAACTGCCGACCATCGTTCGTCGTCATCATCCGGACACCCGTACGCACGACCGAGTCGCGCCAGTCGGCCAGCAACCGCATGTGCGTGCGTCGCATGACGTCGGTCGGCGCCACGCACTTCGTCTCGCCCACGGGACGAACCAGAACGGGCCCGTCTGACACCGGATGGCTGGCCCGCGCGCTCCAGGCGGGCCAGGTGACCGCCGCCAGGAACCCCACGAGGCCGGCGAGAATCAGCGCCCGCTCACGCACGGTCCGCCCCTTCGACGTGCGCGAGCGGGTCCCCGCGCAGATCCGTCGTCCTGGTCCTCTCGCCCTTCATGACGAGGGCGTTGCCCACCAACTCGTGTACACCGGCCACCTCGACGCCCGGCACCCAATACTCCAGTAGCGGCGGCAGCGTCGCCTTGTCCACGGCGCAGATACAGGCCAGCAAGTTCGTGCCGAACCGGTCGCGCACGTATTTCACGGCACTGGCGCGCGGCAACCCACCGCGCATCCGCATCTCGAAATTCTCGTCGGTGCCGAGCCCCGCGCCGCTGCCGCAGCAGAAGGTCTGCTCGCGGATCGTGTTCTCAGGCATCTCGTGGAAGGCGTTGAGCACGTGGCGCAGGATGAACCGCGGTTCCTCGTACAATCCCATGGCCCGTGCCGGGTTGCACGAGTCGTGAAACGTCGCGTTCCAGTGGTCGTTGCGCGACGGATCGAGCGACAGCTTCCCGTGCTCGATCAGGTCTGCCGTGAACTCGCAGATGTGCAGCATCCTGGTCGATGCCGCGTGCTCGAACCGGGTCCCCGTGGCCGGCGAGACGGGCACCTCGAGGAAGTCCGCCGGCCCGTTCATCGTGTCCATGTATTGATGGACGACGCGCCACATGTGTCCGCACTCGCCACCGAGAATCCACTTCACGCCAAGACGCTTCGCCTCCGCGTACAGCTTGGCGTTGAGGCGCTTGACCATCTCGTGGGATGAGAAGAGGCCGAAGTTGCCGCCCTCGGAGGCGTACGCGCTGAAGGTGTAGTCGACGCCCGCCTCGTGCAGCACCATCAGGTAGCCGAGCAGCGTGAAGTAGTGCGGCGACCCGAAGTAGTCGGCCGACGGAACGACGAGCAGGACCTCCGCGCCTTTCCGGTTGATCGGCGCGTCGACCCGGATGCCCGTCAACTCCTCCAGTTCGTCCACGGCGAAGTCGAGGCTGTCCTTGAAGCCGTGCGGCTGGATGCCGAGATGGTTGCCCACACGGTCGCAGTTGGCCGCCGGCTCGATGACCCAGTTGATGTTGCAGCCGACGAGGTTCAGCAACTCGCGGCCGATCATCGTGATCTCGGCCGTATCGATGCCATAGGGGCAGAAGACCGAGCAGCGGCGGCATTCGGTGCACTGATAGAAGTAGTAGAACCACTCCTTCACGACGTCCTCGGTCAGGTCCCGCGCGCCAGCCAGCGGTCCGAGAAGACGCCCCGCGACGGTGAAGTAGCGTCGATAGACCGACCGGATCAACTCGGCCCTGAGGACGGGGGTGTTCTTGGGATCGCCCGAGCCGAGGTAGAAGTGGCACTTGTCCGCGCAGGCGCCACAACGAACGCAGATGTCCATGAACAGCCGGAAGGACCGGTAGCGATCGAGCCGCTCCTTCATGCCGTCGAGGATGATCTGCTGCCAGCCGGCCGGAAGCTTCCAGTCGGCGTCGGTCGGCTGCCATTGCCGGGGGTTCGGCAGGCCGAGGTATTCGAGGCTTCGAGCGTGCGCCGCGTGGTTGAACGTGCCCTTGCGGAACTCGACGAACGGATCGCGCCAGGCGCGGCGTGGAAGCGCCTGCTCAACGGCGGCGAGGTGTGCGGGATTCGGCTTGTCTAGGGACATGCGTCGGGATCCCTCTCGAGCGGCAGGCCCGCCGTTCGCATCTTCTCTCTGAACTCGTCCTCCCACTCCTGATAGGTGTGAACCTTGACAGGGGCGTTCCACGGGTTCACGTGGCGGCGACGCCGGCTGTCATTGGCCTGGTTGCGCGTGGGGCTGAGCCACACACCCGCCGCGTGCATCAGCTTGGTGAACGGGAACATTCCCACACACAACGACACCGACAGCAGGTGCAGGACGAACCAGGTGCCCGGCGCGGCCGGCGCGGTCGGCCGCAACGCGGCCAGGCTCAACGTGAATTGCTCGATTGCCGCCAGGTCCGGCCGCACGACGTAGCGCATCACGACACCCGTGCCCGCGCTCGCCAGGAGCAGCAGCAAGACGACGTAGTCGATTGGGAGCGACAGATAGCGCAGCAGCGGATTCCAGAGCCGGCGGACGAGCAGGTAGGTCAACGCACCGAGGACGACGACATCCGAGACATACCAGACCGGTGATCCGACCTCCAGAAACCCGTCGACCGACGCCAGCACTGTGGCCACGACGGGCGCCGGTTCCACGAACAGCCGCAGGTGCCTGAGGACGATCACCAGCAGCGCCCAATGAAACGCCATCGCCCCGAGCCAGAGCGCCTTCCGCTCGATGAACGCCAGTCGCCCGACCGGGCCGCCGGCAGGCTGCAGCCGCCGGACGCGCGTATCCCTGAACAACGAGCGGAAGAGCAGCACCTCGAGCAACATCCGGCCCGCGACGCCCAGCCAGCCCCGGGGGCTCTCCAGCCGGCCCGGCGCAATCCAGGTCAACGATGCCTGCTGACCGCTCGTCGTGGGAATCCGGAACGGCACGGGCGTCGCTGCCCAGCGCCACACACGCCACGCCACGCCGCCGAGAAACAGCGCGGCGGCGGCATACGGCAACACGATGAGCAGCACGGTCATTTCACCAGTCGTTCCATGAGGCGACGCGCGACGTAGGTGCGGCGCGAGGCCTCGTGTTCGCGAATCGCACGGATGCGGTCGCGGTGCGCCTCGAACAACCGCTCAGCGACGTCGCGCATGGTTGCGAGACGCGACCGCACCAGCGCCGCGTCGCCCGCGGCGGCACGCTCCCGGGCGGCGCACTCCACGGAGGCCAGGACGTCCACGGCCTCGGCGGAAGTCGATACCTGGACGGCGCGCAGGCGCGCGACCGGATCGAGCGCCCGCCAGACGATCGCCTCGTCCATGGGACCGAGCACCTGCTCGAGGAGGACCGGCAGGTGCTCGCGCAAGATGGCATCGACCGGGTTGTGAAACGGATCGTGAATCTCCGCCATCCGGTGCCCCGCACGCCGCCGGTCGCTCGACCGAGTCGCCGGCATTCGATCTCCCATTGGCAGGCCTGAAGGCACCCGCGGCATCTCCCGGCGGGTTGCCCGTGCCATCGACCCGACGCCGTTACGCGCGGTGGTGACCGGCCGCTACTCCGCGATTTCGCGTTGGGGCAGCTCGATGTAACTGCCTCCGAAGTACGTGTAGATGCAGCGACCCGAATCGACCAGCTGGCGGATCGCCTCCTTGCACGTCTCCTTGCTGCAGCGATCGGCGCCGAACTGCTCGATCACCGCCTTCGTCACGTCAGTCGGCTTCAGCTTGCGGACGCCGGCTGCGTCACTGATCATCCGGAACATCGCGTCGGCCACTTGCTCGACGGTCACTGGAGTGGACACGGTTCATCCTTTCAGGTGCACCGAGCGCTTGAATGTCGTCTCCGCGTGACGGAAGTCGTCGATGTGCTGCTTGGTGAACTCGATGCCCGTCATGCGGAAGAATCGAGGCCATCCAATGCGCTCGATCCACTCGCCCATCCGCTCGTAGTGGCGCGCATTCGCCGCCCACACGTCCACCAGCCTGGTCACCGCCTCCACGACCTCCGGCCAGCGGGGGGGATTGTTCGGGAGGAACGGGATGGCGAGCTTGGAAAAGGCCGGTTCGGAACGTGCGTTGCTCACCTTCCCGCCGACCCAGATGGAGACGCCGTCGTTCAGCGCGTCGTTGAGCGGCATCGCCGGACAGACGGTGAAGCAGTTGCCGCAGAACATGCAGAGTTCCTCGGCCACTTCGACGCTGTCGTGACCGTCCTTTCGGGTCGGCCTGATGGCCGCCGTCGGGCAGGAAGCGACCACGGTGGGCAGCTCGCACACCTTCGGCAGCCGCTCCTGGTTGATCTTCGGCGGCCGCCGATGGATGCCGAGGATGGCGATATCCGAGCAGTGCACCGCGCCGCACATGTTCACGCAGCACGCCAGCGCCACGCGCAGCTTGCCCGGCAGCGCCATCGTCGTGAAGTGGCCGACCAGTTCGTCCATCAACGCCTTCACGATACCCGACGCATCGGTAGCCGCCGAGTGACAGTGGATCCAGCCCTGCGTGTGCACGATGTTCGAGATCGAGTGACCCGTTCCGCCGACCGGAAACCCCCTCGCGGCGAGGTCCGCGACGAGTGGCTCGATCTTCGCGGGATCGGTCAACAGGAACTCGATGTTGTGGCGGCTGGTGAACCGGAGATACCCGTCGCAGTACGTGTCGGCCAGGTCGCAGATCTCGCGAATCGTCTGCACACTCAGCAGCCGCGGCGATCCGGCGCGGACGGTGTAGAGCCGATCGCCCGATTCGGCGACGTGCACCAGGACTCCGGGCCGGGGGATCTCGTGGTACCGCCATTTCCCGTAGTTCGCCTGGATGACGGGCGGCAGGAACTGACCGTAGTGGGGCGGGCCGATGTCGGTCTTGCGCATATGAATGACTCTCGACTGTCGAATGTCGGTTACTTGGGTTCTTCCTCGAAGTACTCCTCGTAGAACACGTACGGGTTCTCGCGAGGATGCTTCACCATTTCGGGCCGCGGCTCGAGGCCAATCGCCTCGAGGAAACTCCCCAAGCCGACCCGCTGGATGAACTCGCCGACGCGTTCGCGGTTCTTACCTTCGTCGGCCCAGAGTTCGAGGATCTTGCCGATGAGTTCCTTCAACTCGGTGTAGGGCGGCTCGATCTTCATGAACGGCACGAGCACGGACGACAGCATGGCGCCCGACACAATCGGCGCCTTGCCTCCGATCAGCAGGCAGGCGCCCCGCTCCCGGCCGGGTCGTAGCGCCTTCGGCAGAACGTTGATGCAGTGCATGCACCGCGCGCACGCGGCGTTGTCGATCGTCAGCGTCTTGTCGTCCCAGGTCAGGCACCTCGACGGGCACAGGTCGCACACGTCGCGGCGGACATCCACCCCGGCCCGGACGTAGTCGGCGAGCGCCGCTTCGTCCACCTCGATCGCATCGCGCCACGTGCCGATGACGCTCAGGTCGGCGCGCGCGATGGCCGCCACGCAATCGTTCGGACACCCCGACGCCTTGATCTTGAACTTGTAGGGCAGCGAGGGACGGTGGATCTCGTCCTGGAAGTGCCTGGTCAGATCGTAGGTCAGCGCCAGCGTGTCGAAGCACGCCCACTCGCATCGGGCCGGTCCGACACAGCAGCTCGGCGTTCGGATGACGGATCCCGACCCGCCGAGGTCGAACCCGTTCTCGGTCAACTCTTCGAACGCCGGCTCGAGCTCTTCGGTCTTCGTGCCGAGCAGGATGACGTCGCCGGTCGCACCGTGCAGGTTGGTGAGTCCCGAACCGTGCCTCTCCCAGATGTCGCAGATCTTCCTGAGCGCGTCGGTCTTGTAGAACCAGCCAGCCGGGTGATTGACGCGCATCGTGTGGAACTGCGCGACGTCCGGGAACTGCTCGGGTACATCCGAGTAGCGCCCTATGACGCCGGCGCCGTAGCCTCTCACGCCAACGACCCCGCCGTGCTTCCAGTGGCCCACGCGGTCTTCGTATGACAACTCGACGACGCCGAGCAGACCTTCAGCCATGGGGCTGGTTTCCGCGGCGCGCTTCATCTCGCGAACGAAACTGGGCCACGGACCGGTCTCGAGCTCGTCGAGCTTCGGAGTGGGTTTCTTGTCGGACATGTTCGGTTCCTCGTTCTCTATCTCATCTCGATGAATCCCGTCGGGCACTGTTCCGCACACTTGCTGCAGCCCCGGCAGAACTCGAGCCTGAAGCGATACGGCTGCCCCTTCTCGACCGGCTTGATGACCGCCTGATCGGGGCAGTACTTCCAGCAGTTGTCGCACTCGGCGCACGCGCCGCAACTCAGGCATCGCCTGGCTTCGGCCACGGCCTGTTCAGGCGAGAGTGCTCCCTCACCACGCGGTTGGCGCGCGTTGTGCTCGAACTGGATCTGCGCCGTCGTGGACGGCGGCCGCGGCGGCGGCGGTTCGACGGCCACGCCCCTGATGTCGGCGTCGAGCAACTCGGCCGCGCGCCGCCCGAAGTGGATTGCCGCGGGGATGCCCGCAGGTGAGGTCTTGTGGCCGTCCTCGTAGATCCTGGTCGCAATGACCCGACCATCCTCGGGCCGGGAACCGTGCCCGACAAATGTCACGCCCAGCGCGAGGATGCGGCCGATCTCCGCGTCGAGCACGTGGCGCGGCAGGCACGCCGCATCCGGCCCGTACCGAAGCTCGCCACCCGGTTCCTCGTGCGGATCCACCATCCTGACGGCGTAGCCACGACGCGCCAGCTGGTAGGCGGCCGACAATCCGCCCGCGCCGGCGCCAACCACCGTCACAGGTTCGGGCCGGGGTTCGCCGACGCAGCGGGACAGCGACCAGCCTCTCGACACGGCCGTCTCGCCAATCGCCCGCTCGACGCCGTTCACGGCCACGGCGCCGTCGTATCCGTCGCGATGGCACCGGCTCTCGCAGTGATGCGGGCAGAGATACCCGCAGACCGCAGGCAGCGGGTTGCGTTCGGCAATGACGAGGAAGGCCTCGTGAAGCGCCTCGTCCACACTCAGCCCGCGGCCTTCCGACCGGGCGAGCACGGCGAGAAAACCCCGCACGTCGGTGTCGTTGGGGCACGCGTGCTCGCAGGGCGGCTGCCTGGCGACCAACTGCGGGCGCAACGACGTGCCCTCGCGAGCCGCCGCCCCAAGGCCGCTTCGCGCGCCGAGCTTCCTGACCTTCTTCACGATCGGCATGACGACCCTACTTGCCCCACTGCCCGTCCTTGACGCGGTCGATCGGCCCCGCTCCGCGCGGCGACGGCCGCGTGGCCTGCCGGGTCTTGAGACTGAACCGGTCTCCCGACGTCAGGAAGTAGAACTTGCCGGCGGGCGGGATCTGGCGCTGCCGGTCGTAGATGGCCACGTACGATCGGCCCAGCACCTGGAACTCGTCGCCCTGGACGACAATCGCGGTGTCCTCGTCGAGGCCTATGCCGAGCAGGTCCGGACGCGCCTCGATGAGGGCGACCAGATCGAACTGCCGGTTGCGCTTCAGCAGGTGCTGATCAATCGCCACCTTCTTCACGAACGCGAGCCCCTGCTGGTGGTCGCCCATCATGATCTCGGCGCCCTTGGTGTCGCCGCGCGCGAGGAAGTCGCCCTGAATCGTGGCGCCAGCCGAGGACCCGCCGATCACGCCACCCCGATCGAGCAGCGCGAACAGTTCCTTGTGCGTCAGCGTGTCGAGGTACGCGTCGGCCAGACGCCACTGCCGGCCGCCCTCGAAGAACACGCCGCGCGCCTGGCGGATCGGCTCGACGAACGCCGGCGAGTCGGCCACCATCCGGTCGCGCGTGTGCAGCACGGTCAACTTCGTCGCCCCTGCGTCCCGGAAGGCCTTCAGGCCCGGAAACGTCTGGTCGTACTTGTCGGCCTCGCCGGCCGTCGGGATCACGACGATGGGCTGATCGGGACCGCCGGCAAGCTCGAGGAACCGCTTCAGAATGGCCGGGTCCTTCATCGCGCCGCCGACGATGACCAGCGAACCCTTCGAGGGGCCGAAGTCGGCGCCCCGAACCGTTGGCACACCAGCCAGCAGCAGCACCGTGAACGCCGCCAGCACACTCACCGCTCTCACGCCCTTGTTCATGGTTCCGCCTTCATCCTTCCGCCTTCATCCTTGACCCTTCCGCCTTCACCCTTGCCCCTGGCAACCGTCATCCTGGTTCTGGAGCACACCCACACGAGCACGGCTGTGTCAGTGGGCGAGGGATTCACCCAGCGGTGCCCGCGGGTGCTCTCGAACCAGCAACTGTCCCCGGCGCGCAGGTCCAGGTGCTCGTGCTCGCCCAGCCACATCTCAATCGAACCTGCCAGCACGTAGAGTAGTTCCTCGCCGTCGTGCACATACGGGCCGGCGCTGCCCGAACCCGGTGCCGCGCGAAACAACATCGACTCGAGCTGGCTCGACGTGGGCGACAGCAGTTCCATGTCCACACCGGGGTGCGCCTGGAGCACCTGTCGATCGCCAGCCGACAACCGGTGGCTGGACTGGCCCGGCAGATCGAACAGTTCCAGCACCGACGTGTTGTAGACCGTGGCGAGGCGTTGAATCGTCGCAACCGACGCGGTGGCCTGCGACCGTTCCACGGCACTGAGAAATCCCGCCGAGATCCCGGCGCCGCGGGCCGCGGCGGCAATCCGCAACCCTCGCTGCCGGCGCAGGCCGCGCAAGGTACGTCCCAGCGTCGCCAACGCGTAGCTGGCCGGATTGGACGGCTCGTCACGCGTCCCGAGCGCTTCCTTGATGGCCGGCACGTTGAGTTGACGCACGTCGCGCAGGTGCTTGATCCGCTTGAGCACCGACAGGGAATCCTGCGTGTAGAGGCGGTAGCCGCCGCGGTTCCGGACGGTGGTCACCAGACCGGCGCGCTCCCAGAGGCGCAACGTGGACGGGCTGACGCCCACAATCCTGGCGGCCCGACCGACGGTCAGCGGCGAGCGGCGGGGATGGTGGGGGTCGATCCGGGCGGTCCGTTCGTAGGGCGCAACTGGCACGGCGGCCCGAACCTTACCACAAAAGTGCAAGGTTTCACAATGTCATCAGTCCACGTGCCTCCGCCGAGATGTAGACTGACACTTCCCACCTCGCCCCCTGGAGGAGCCGTGAACAGAACACTGTCCGTTGTCCTCGCGATTCCCGCGTGCATCGTCCTCGTCGCCGCCGCCTCCGCGCAGACCGCGGCACCGGCTCGCCCACTCTCCCTCCAGAAGCTGGACGCCTCGATCGCGAGGGTCACGGCGAGCGTCAACGCCAGTTGGGGCATCTACGTGAAGTCGCTGGAGACCGGCGAGGAACTGACCATCGACGCCGACAAGCAGATGGACACGATGAGCGTCATCAAGATTCCGCTCATGGCCGAGGTCTTCCAGCAGATCAAAGACGGGCGGCTCAGCCTGGCGGACAAGTACACGCTGGCCAAAGACGACATGTTGCCTGGCACCGGCGTGATGCGCAGCCTCGACGCGGGCGACACGTTCACGATCAGGGATCTGCTCACGCTGATGATTATCGTGTCGGACAACACGGCCACCGACGTGCTGTACCGACTGGTCGGGGGGCCGGAAGCCGTCAATACGCGGATGCGGGCGCTCGGGCTGAAACAGACCGTGGCGCCGGCCAACGCGCGGACGTGGTTCGACGCACTCGCCGCCATGCGGAATGCCGAACGGTTCCACCGGGAGGCCAGGCACCCGTACGGCCTCTCGACGCCCCGCGAGATCGGGCAACTGCTCGAGATGATGGAGCGGGGCACGCTCGTGGACAAGGCGTCGTCCGACCTGATGCTCGAGATGATGCGCGGACAGCTCTACCGGACGCGGATCCCCCGCTACCTGAGCGGGTACCGGATTCCCCACAAGACTGGCGACTTCCTGCCCTACATCGGCAACGATGTCGGCGTGCTCGAAGCGCCAGGGGCTCCGGGCCAGCGCATCGTCATCAGCATCTTCACCGCGAACCACTTCGGAGCGGGCGAACGGCTCGAGGAGGCGATCGGCCGGGTGGCCGAACAGGTTGGCGCGTACTTCGCGTACAGACAGTAGCCGCGTGCCGACGCCGCCGCGCGGCGCGTCTCGACGCTCCGCGCCTCGGTCACCCGGGGCAGCGAGGGCACCGGGGCCTCACATCATCACGAGCGGCCACAGGCCGCACAACGCGAGAACGACGAGCGCAATCAGACTCTCGACGCCCGTCCGCCGGTCGGCGAACGTGAACGCATAGAGCCCCTTGACGACGTTGTTGCTCGTCACGGTGATGAGAATGGCGACCGCCGCGACGTACAGCGGCGTGGCGTTGCCGCCAGACTGCGTCATCCCCATGATGAAGGGATCGACATCGGTCACGCCCATGATGGCCGCGAGGCCGTATACGCCCGCGTGCCCCAGGTACGCGACGGCCAACTGGGTGGCAATCAGCATGACGACGAAGATCAGCGCGAACATGAGCGCGGCACCCAGTTCCAGGGGATTCTTCGGCACGTATTCGCGCTTGATGCTGCCGTCGTGCCCGTCGGCCACCCGCGACAGGACGAAGCCGCCAGCCATGGCGACGGCGGCCAGTACCGCGAACGACGGGCCGAGCAATCGCGCCAGCGCGCCGTTGAACAGCGCGAGCAACGCAATCAGCCGGAGGTACATCATGCCCGACGCCATGAGAATGCCGCCCGCGAACAGATGCGCCCGACGCTCGCGCTTCGCCCGTCGCGCCAGCACGACGGTCGTCACCGTCGACGAGTAGGCACCGCCGAGTATGGCCGCCAGCGTCACGCCGCCCCGGCCCTTGGTGGCTTTCTGCAGGACGTAACTGCCGTACGACACGGCGCTGACGGCCACGACGACCAGCCAGATCCTGAACGGGTTGAGCAGGAAGGGCCCGACGGTCTTGTCCGGCAGCACGGGCAGGACGACGGCCGTGAGGAACAGGAACTTCCCGAACGTGAGGATCTCGCCGGGCGCCGTCCGGAGCGCCAGGTTCTCGAGCGCCGTCTTCAACTCGAGCAGGAGCAGGCTCACCACGGCAATCGTCGTCGCAATCCAGAAGTGGTCGTAGTAGACCAGCGCCCCGAGCAGGTACGTCGTGAGGCCGGTCATCTCGGACGTCGCGCCGGCAGACGATGCCTGGAGCTTGTGGAGATACGACGCAACCAGGAACGCCCCGACAACGGCCAGGCCGACGGCGACCACGATGTACTGCGTGCCGGCCACGAGCGCGGTCGAGTAGCCCACGAGGCCGATCAGCGGGAACGTGCGCACGCCGCCGAAGAAGTAACGCTCCTTCGCGCCCTTGTGCTCCTCGCGTTCGAGGCCGACCAGGAATGACAGGAAGAGCACGAGCACGATCTTGACGCCGTCGGGCGGCAGCGACTGCATGAGGTCGTTCAGCACGAGGCCTCCTTGGGCCAGCCGATTTCAGAACTCCAGCAACGACTCGTGCGTCCCTTTGTGCATCTCGTACCAGAAATCGAGTGCCGCTTCACGCCGGTCCTTCTCGAAGCGGCTCAACCAGTCCGCCAGTTCTGGCCGCTCGACGTGCCCAACGTCGCGGCGCCGCCTGAGGAACTCGTACACGAGGTCCGCATTGCGGCCCGCCTCCCAGAACACCGAGGCGTTGCGGCTGTTGATGCGGCCCGCGGTCAGCTTCACCTTCTCGACGAACTCCTTGCCAAGGCCGTACAGCGCCTGCACGATCTCCTCCCCCATCTCCTCGGCCCACCCACGGTGGAAGCGGCAGATCCCGAGGTTGTCCATCAGCAGCTCCTGCACGAGCCGTTCGGCATTCATCCGTCCGAGTTGCCGGGGAGGGAGGAAGTCCGGCCCGTAGTACATGTAGTACTTGCCCATGATCGGCATCGGCGCGAGGGCGCCTGGCGTCCAGTACTGGTTCGGGACCATCCAGCCCTTCCGGGCGAACGCGGCGTGCACGAACAGATCGAGGACCTGCCGCCCCTTCACGCGTGCGAGCCGCCGCGCGCGGCGCCGCGGTCCCTGGAGCAGATCGACATGGCGCGACACGATCGCGTCGAGCATGGCGACGCCCAGATCCGCGTTGTGCGCGGAGTCCTCGACCACGCGGAAGCCATCCGGGGTGAAGACCGGCTTCTCGGTCGCGCCAACGTCGTCCGGCGTCAGCACGCCCTCGTGCACGCACTCGAACAGCCACGAGAGCACGCCGCCCGCAGCAATCGCGTCGAAGCCCAGGGTGTCCGCGCGGTGCGCGAGCCGCTCCGCCGCCCGCTGGTCGAAGATGCCGCACTGCGGGCCCATCGTCTCGTAGGGCTCGTAGTCCTTCTTGAACTCGCCGCGCATCTTCTTGCACACCGCGGAACAGGGTTCGCCGCACGTGTGCTGCTGTCTGGCGTCGATGGTCTCCTCGTTGAACTGCTTGAGGTAGTGCTCCAGGACGAGCGTCCGGTGGAGGTCGACGCGCTCGCTCTCGCTCATGTAGATGCTGCGGTAGTTGAACGACAGCATGGCACCGCCCAGCGTGGCGAAGTTCGCGCCGAGCGTCCCGCCCGTCGAGAGTCTCGGATCGAAGCGGTACTTCGTCGTCGCTTCGAAGTCCTTGGCCGCGAGCCGCTTCTGGAAGCGCACCTGGAACCACTCGTCGGCCACCTTGCGGTCCCGGAAATCCTCGTCCACCACCGTGCCGCCGTAGATCACCGCCGCGATGTTGTGCTCGTGGAGCATCCGCGAGCCGAACCCACCACGCCCCGCCCACGTGTCAACGTCGGTGAGCTTGCCGTTCCCGTCGATCGGCACCGACACGATGGCGCCGAAGTCGGTCGCCTCGGCGGCGGGCCCCACGGCGAGAATCCGAGGCGCCTGCGCATAACGTGCGGTGAACCGCTCGTGGACGTGATCGAGCACGGCATAGACACCCAGGCGGCCCGACGCCCAGACGCGCGTGAGGTCCACCGGCTCGAGTGAAACGTCGATCTCCTCGCCGTTCTGACGGTTGAGGATCAGCACCGACGGCCTCGCGGCACAGCCGACCAGCGAGAGCATGTTGATCCCCAGGTTGTCGAACACCAGCCCGGCACCGCCCATCGACGACACGTAGAACCCGCCCCAACAGGGGGAGAATCCGGTGACGATCAGCCGGTTCGATCCCGGCAGAATCGAGCCGGCCAGCAGGCCCACTCCAATGTTCAGGCTGTTGAACCGGCCGGTGAGATGCAGCCCGAGGTCCACGGGACCGAAGAAATCGCCGACGGGGTACTTCGCCACGCGGTAGTAACCGGTGCCGGCGTCGACGAAGAGGACTTTCTGCTGGACGTCCATGCTGCTTACTCTCCGTGCCTGCGGGCAGACACGCCCACAGCCACTGCGAATCCCGATCGGCGGCGGGCCTCCGCCGATCGGCTCGGGCAGCGCGAGGCGTATCCCCCTGCTCGGCGGCGGCGCGGGCCGGACCCGCGACAGAGTACCACGCTTTCCCTTGACCCGCGCGGCGTGGGAAGGCAGCATACCCGCGGAGGAACGGCACCATGTCTGCTGCGCTCACCCGCCCACGGGCGATAGGTTTCGGCCTGCTCGTCGTCTCCGCGTTGCTCGGCGTTCCGGTGCGCTCGGCGGTGCAGCCTGCGCCCGCCGTCAAGGCGCCTGCCCACGGGAAGTCAGTCACGCGCCTGCTGATTCGAAACGCCATGGTGATCTACGGCAACGCGAAGCCGGCGTTCGGCCCCGTGGACATCCTCGTGCAGGATGGCCTCATCGCGCGGGTCGGCCCCCCTTCGAAGAAGGACCCGCCGCCGGATGCGGTCATCGACGCCACCGGCAAATACGTGATGCCGGGAATCGTCAACGCCCATATGCACCTGCAGGACGAGCGCGGGGGCAAGGCGCAACCGTTCCAGTACGAGGCCAACCTGCTGCTCGCGTGCGGCGTCACGACCGTGCGCGATGTCGGATCCGAGTTCGAGAGGGCGAAGAAGTGGCGGACGGACAGCGCCGCGCACACGCTCGTGGCGCCGCGCATCTTCATCTACACGCCGAGCTGGCGCGGGCGGACGGGCAGCGCACCCGAGACGCCGCAGACCGTCCGTGCGGGTGTGCAGTGGGCCAAGCAGAACGGCGCCGACGGGGTTAAGATCTTCGGGATCGACCGTGATCTCCTCGAGGCCGTCCTGGACGAGGCACACAAGCAGAACCTCCGGAGCGCGACGCACATCGCCGTCGAGGAGACGACCGCGAAGGACTTCGCCGAACTCGGCGTGACCTCGATCGAACATTTCTACGGCATTGCCGATTCCGCGCTCGACGGGATCCAGGATTTTCCGGCGGATCACAACGCCAGCAACGAGATCCATCGCTTCGGCCGGGCCGGCGAGCTGTACATCCAGAAGAACCTGAACCCCGAAAAGCTTTCGGGCGTGCTGGATCTGATGGTCCGGCAGAAGGTCGCCTGGGTACCGACGCTGTCAATCTACGTCGCCGGCCGCGATCTGATCCGTGCGCAGAATCTGCCCTGGTACAAGGAGTATCTCCATCCGACCATGGAGGAGTACTGGAAGCCCGATCTGGAGCACCACGGCTCGTTCTTCCTGGGGTGGACGAGCACGCAGGAAACGCGGTGGAAGCAGGACTACCAGGTCTGGATGGCGGCGCTGCGCGAGTTCGGCCTCAAGGGCGGCCTGATCGCGACGGGGGACGATGCCGGGTTCATCTATTCACTCTACGGCTTCGGCCTGATCCACGAGCTGGAGTTGATGGAAGAAGCCGGGTTCCACCCGCTCGAAGTGATCAAGCATGCGACGGTCAACGGCGCGAAGTTGCTCGGCGTGGACGACCGACTGGGCCGCGTGCGCCAGGGCTACGTGGCCGATCTCCTCGTCGTCAATGGCAACCCGCTCGAGAACCTGCACCTCCTGAATCCGTACGGAACCGACGTCCTCACGGTGAACGGCAGGGCCGTGTCGAACTACTCGGCGATCACGCCCGGCGACAAGAGCGTGAAGATCGAGCACGGTGGCGGCATCGAATGGACCATCAAGGACGGGGTGCCGTACCACGTGCCGACACTGATGAAGGAAACGCGGGAAATGGTGGCGGCGGCGCGCGTGAAGCGGTAGGTGGGCGAACGGCGGCAGCACCTCACAGCGTTCCTTTCTCCAGGAGTACCGATATGCGTGGATTCGATCGGCGGCGGTTCCTGCGGGCTGGCGCGGTGGCAAGTGTCGGCGCGGCCCTGCGCGGCGCGGACGTCGGTGCGACCGAGGGCATGGCGCAGGCCCAGGCGCGTGCCATCAGTACGTCCCCCCTGCTCGAGTTCCGCGTCCCGCCCATCGATCCGGTCCGTATCGGCTACGTGGGTGTGGGCGGGATGGGATCGGCGCACGTTCGCAACCTCCTCACGATCGAGGGCGTGCAGATCCGCGCCGTCTGCGACATCGTCCCCGAGAAGGTCGAACGCGCGCAGAAGTCGGTGGTGGACGCGGGGCAGCCCAGACCCGAGGGCTACACGAAGGGACCGGAGGATTTCCGGCGCCTCTGCCAGCGCGAGGACATCGACCTGGTCTACAACGCCACGCCGTGGGAGTGGCACGTGCCAGTCTGCGTGGCGGCGATGGAGGCCGGCAAGCACGCGGCGACCGAGGTGCCGGCTGCGATGACGATCGAGCAGTGCTGGCAGCTGGTGGAAACCTCCGAGCGGACGAAGCGGCACTGCGTGATGATGGAGAACTGCTGCTACGACCGGCCCGAGATGCTGTGCCTCAACATGGTGAAGAAGGGGCTGCTCGGCGAGATCATCCACGCGGAGGCGGGCTACCTGCACGATCTGCGTGCGATCAAGTTCAGCACCGAGGGCGAGGGCCTGTGGCGCCTGGCGCATGCGGTGAAGCGCGATGCGAATCTCTACCCGACGCACGGCCTCGGTCCGGTCGCGCAGTGCCTGGACATCAACCGCGGTGACCGCTTCGAGTACCTCGTGTCGATGAGCACCGCGTCACGCGGTCTGAATCTCTACGCGGCGAAGGCGTTCGGGGCCAACGATCCGCGTGCGACGCGGAAGTACGCGCTGGGCGACGTCAATATCAGCCTCATCCACACGGCGCTCGGCAAGGTCATCACGCTCTACCACGACACCGACTCGCCGCGCCCCTACAGCCGGATCCACAAGGTTCAGGGGACCGCGGGGATCTTCGAGAAGTACCCGGAGCGGGTGTACGTCGAGGGCCGCAGCACCAGGGGAGATCAGTGGGACACGCTCGACACCTTCCGCGAGTACGACCATCCCTTGTGGACGTCACAGGCCGACAAGGCGCGCGGTGCGGGGCACGGCGGCATGGACTACATCGAGGACTACCGCCTGATTGACGCGCTGCGGCAGGGCCGCCCGCTCGACGTCGACGTCTACGACGCCGCGGCGTGGAGCGTGGTGACGGAACTGAGCGAGCTGTCGGTGGCGGGACGGGGCAAGCCCGTGGAGTTCCCCGACTTCACGCGAGGAGGGTGGAAGACACCCCGAGCGCTGCACGTGCAGGAGATCTGACCCTCACGGCGCCTTGCCTCCAGCACCTCTCCGTTGTATCGTTGTGCCTTGGGCGTATCCCATCAACAATCCTGATCGCCGCTGCGGACACGGGCGGGCCCTGGAACTGGCGCCGGCCTGCGCGGGTGGGCGGAACTTACGGCATTCCGCTGGACCTGGACGTGTCGGGTGGACGATCCCGTGAGCGCTCCATCAGATGCGGAGGGTGATGTGACGAAAGCTCGGCTGTCGAGGATGTTCGTATCGTGTGTCATCGCCGTCGCGTTCGCACTGCTCGCCCTGCCGGCCAGCACCGGCGTCGGACGGCAGCTGAGGACCGCGGCCCACAACGGCTACGACGTGGCGGCAGGAGAGGCGCTGGTGAAACTGCGCACGACCGCCGCACTCCCCGAGATCGAGAACGAGAGCGACGCCGACAGTTTCGAGGAAATCGGCGGCACCGGTGTACGGCGTGTTCACTCGCGCAGCCTGGGCACCGACGCGCTGATTGCGACGCTCGCCGCGCATCCCGACGTCGAGTACGTCGAGCCGAACTACATCCTGCACGCGGTGGCGACGCCGAACGATCCCGGCTTTCCCAACCTGTATGGTTTGCTGAACACGGGCCAGGCGATCCAGGGCGTGGCGGGCACGCCCGGCGCGGACATCGGCGCGACGAGCGCCTGGGACCTCTCGACCGGCTCACGTGGCACGGTCGTCGCCGTGGTCGACACCGGCGTGGACTACAACCACCCGGACTTGGCGGCGAACGTCTGGTCCGCTCCCTCGTCGTTCACCGTGGTCATAGGGGGGAGCACCATCACGTGCGCTGGGGGAACGCACGGCTTCAACGCGATCGCGAAGACGTGCAATCCGATGGACGACAACGACCACGGCTCGCACGTGTCGGGAACGATTGGCGCCGTCGGGAACAACGGCGTCGGCGTCGTCGGTGTGAACTGGACGGCGAGCATCATGGGTGCGAAATTCCTGGATTCAACCGGCAGCGGCACGCTGGCCGATGCCATCAATGCGATCGAGTTCGCGGTCCAGGCCAAGCAGGTGTTCGGCACCGGCGCCAACGTGCGCGTGCTGTCGAACAGCTGGGGCGGTGGCGGGTTCTCGCAGTCGCTGCTCGACGAAATCAACAGGGCGGACACCAACGACATGCTGTTCGTCGCCGCGGCGGGCAACAACGGCCGGAACAACGACACGACCGCGAACTATCCTTCCAACTACGCCGCCCCGAACGTGGTGGCGGTCGCGGCCACCGACAACCGGGACCAGCTCGCGTCGTTCTCCAACTTCGGGCGCGGCACCGTGCACCTCGGCGCGCCGGGCGTGAACATCCTGTCAACCGTCCGGAACGGCGCGTACGCGTACTTCAGCGGCACGTCGATGGCCACACCGCACGTGTCTGGCGCCGCCGCGCTCGTGCTCTCGAAGTGCACGCTCGACACGGCGGGACTGAAGGCCACGCTGCTGAACGCGGTGGATCCGATCGCGTCGCTCGCGACGGTGACGATCACCGGGGGACGGCTGAACGTCTTTCGCGCGATCAGCAACTGCGCGGCGCCGCCGACGCCCGATTTCACCCTGACCGCCAGCCCCGCGTCGCGTTCGGTGGCGCCTGGCGCCAGCGCCACCTACACCGTGACGACGGCTGCGCTGAACGGCTTCACCGGAACGATCACGTTCGGGGCGGCCGGCCTGCCGGCGGGAGCAACCGCCACGTTCTCGCCAGCGGCGGCAGCCGCAGGTGCGGCGTCCACACTGACCGTCGCTACGAGTTCGACGACACCGCCCGGATCGTATTCGATCGGCATCACGGCGATCAGTGGCGGCGTCTCCCACTCGACCGGTGTCACGCTGGTCGTCGCGAACGCCGACTTCACGCTGTCGGTCAGCCCGTCGTCGCTCAGTGTACGGCACGGTTCGAGCGGCTCCTTCACCGTCACCGTCACCTCGGCGAACGGATTCGCGGGAACGGTGAACCTGTCAGCCTCTGGCCTGCCGCAGCCCACGCAAGTGACGGCAACCTGGAGCGCCACGAGCGTGACCGTGCCCGCAGGCGGATCTGCCCAGGCGCGCCTCACGCTCGCGCCGGCCAGCAACGCGACACGGACCACCTATGGTCTGAGGTTCACCGGGACGTCTGGATCGCTGTCGCATTCGGCGTCGGCCTCGTTCCGCGTCCGTTGAACCCTGAGCTTACTTGTGTTGACCAGGCTGCGCGCCCTGCGCACCCCATGAAGCGGGCGTTCCCTGCGGGAGGCGTTGGTCAACACATCTGAGTCGAAGGGTAGGCGATCGGGGTCGGGACAATTCTCCTGGAATGGCGACATCATCGTCGGTGGTCGCCGCTCTCGACCGGGAATCCACTCCCGACCCTTTTCTCCGGCCCCACGCGCCGGCCCTGCGCCTGGCTGGCGTCGAAGTCCTCGCCGGTCGTCACGCGCCACTCGACACCGGCCGCGCGGGCAACCCGCCGCCCCTGAAGCCCGGAACCGAGGCGCGCGTCGCGGGTGCGACCGCCCCGGGGACGACAGCCGGCAGTTGCCCGATCCGGGCGCTCGCGATATCGTTACAGGATCATCGTTGGCCGGCGCGGATGGCGCGGGCACAATCCGGCCCATGCTGGAGGGAAGCAATGGCAGACCTGTCGCGGTCGGACGTCATCAAGATCCTCGCAGTGGCCGAGAACGCTCGTCTGGCGGGCGTGGACCTCTCGGGGCTCGATCTGCACGGCCTCAATTTCAGCGGCGCCGATCTCATCCGCGCAGATCTCGCCGGCGCCAACCTGTCAGGCGCCTACATGCGCGGGGCCCGGCTCGAGTCTGCGAACCTCGAGGGGGCGATCATCACCGACGCGAACCTGAAGGAAGCCAACCTGAAGGCGGCGAACCTTCGGGACGCCGACCTGACGAACACGATTATGACGGATGCCAACCTCTTCGAAGCCATCCTCGAGGGCGCCCGCCTCGACCGGACCATTGGACTCAATCGATGACTCGACACGACACGATTGCCGTCGTCGACTTCGGCGGCCAGTACGCACATCTGATTGCCACGAAGGTCCGCCGCCTCCGCGTGCTCGCCGAGATCCGCCAGCCTGAGGATCCCATCGAGCTGTTCGCGCACTGCAAGGGCATCATCATCTCGGGCAGCCCGAGTTTCTCGTCATTCGGTGAAGACTCCGGCTACACGAAGGCGATCTACGATCTCGACATCCCGGTCCTCGGTTTCTGCTTCGGCCACCAGGAGATCGCGAAGCACTACGGCGGGGTCGTGGTGCACGGCGGTCGCGAATGGGGTCGTGCGAACCTGCACATCGTGCGCGACCACCCGCTGTTTCGCGGCCTCGGGCCGGTCGAGCCGGTGTTCATGAGCCATTTCGACTCGGTCGTCAGCCTGGGCCCGGACTTCGAGGAACTCGGCTACACGGTGCTCGGCGAGAGCGAGGGCGGGGGCCATCGCTACGCCGCCATCGGGTCCGACAAGCACCGGCGCTACGGCTTCCAGTACCACCCTGAAGTGGACGATACGGTCCACGGCCACGAGATGATCGCCAACTTCGTGCTCGGCATCTGCGGCTGCGAGCCGTCGTGGACGATGGAGCGGTATCTCGAAGAACAGGTGGAACGGGTCCGGCAGCAGGTCGGCGACCGCTCGGTGTTCCTGCTGGCCTCGGGCGGCGTGGATTCGACCGTTGCCGCCAAGCTGTTCGCGCTGGCGATCGGGCCGGAGCGGCTGCACCTCCTGCACGTGGACAACGGGTTGATGCGCAAGGGTGAGAGCCGGAAGGTGCTCGAAACGTTGCGTGGGATCGGTCTTGGCGCGCATCTCCACTTCGTGGACGCGACGGCCGACTTCCTGGCGGCGCTCGGCGGTGTCATCGAGCCCGAGCGCAAGCGACAGGCGATTGGAGACACGTTCGTCACCGTGTTCGAGCGCGAGGCACGGCGCCTCGGCATCGAGGATCATCTGCTCGGCCAGGGCACGATCTACCCGGACACGATTGAAACCGGCGCGACCAAGCGGTCGGATACGATCAAGACCCACCACAATCGCGTGCCGATCATCGAGGAGATGATCAAGAAGGGACGCGTGGTCGAGCCGCTGGCCGAGCTCTACAAGGTGGAGGTTCGAGAGCTGGGCGAGCAGTTGGGGATTCCGCACGAGATGATCTGGCGGCATCCGTTCCCCGGCCCCGGGCTGGGGGTGCGGCTGCTCTGCTCGGACGGGCGGGAGGATCGGGAGCAATTTCCCGAGATCGAGCCGCCACTCGCCGCGCTCGCCGCTGGCTACGGCATCCAGGCGCTGGCGCTGCCCATCCGGTCGGTCGGCGTGAAGGCCGATCTGCGGGCGTACGAGCATCCGGTGATGCTGGGCGGACAGGTCCCTTGGGAGCGCCTGCTCGAAGCGGTCGGCATGATCCTCAAACAGGTGCCTGGCCTGAACCGCTGCATCTGGAATCTCGGGCCGGCCATGCCGACGGGTGCCAGACCGCTGAAGGCGGGCATGACGGCGGCGCGTCTCGATCTGCTGCGCGAGGCCGATGCCCTCGTCATGGACGGCCTGCGCCGTCACGGCCTCTACGAGACGATCTGGCAGTGCCCGACCGTCCTCGTGCCGCTCGAGATCGACGGCCGTGGTGAGGAATTGGTGATCGTCCGGCCGATCCACTCCGAACGGGCGATGACGGCGACGCCCGCGCACCTGCCCGACGCGCTCGTCGCCGAGCTGAGAACGGCGATCCTCGCGCTCGCGGGCGTGAGCGGCTTCGCCCTCGATGTCACCTCGAAGCCGCCGGGAACCATCGAGTGGGAGTGAAGACGTTTCCGACGGATTACGCGGAATGAAGATTGGCGGATCGCTGAGAGTCACCCACCGGCAGCGACGTGACGCCATTGCCGTCGTGCAGGATGCGTCCGGCATTCTGCATGTCGCAGTTTGCATTCTGCATTTCTGCTAGGATCCCACGCCATGACGACCGAACGGGACGACTCCTCTTCTTCGCGCCCAGCCTGGCAGCGCCCGGTGCTCATCGTGGTCGCCGTCGTTGTCCTCGCAGGCGCTGCGTTTCTCGGCCGGATCCTGGCGCCGCTGGTTCGCGGCGGGGGAACGGCGCCGGCCAGCACCGTGACCGCCACACCCTCCACGCCGGCCGCCACCGCGGCCGCGCCGGTGACAACGCCCGAGACCACGTTGCCCGCGCTCGAGGCGTCACGTGATGCAAAGCCCAGAACGAAGAAGAGGGGCGAGGCACTACCCCCGATCGTGGCGGCGTCTGATGCAGCGCCGACGATGGGTGAACTGCACATCGACAGCGATATGCCGGGTGCCATGGTATTCCTCGATCGCAAGTACCTCGGCAACGCTCCCATCACCGCGAAGGACGTTCCGCCGGGCACGCACCAACTGAATCTGACCGCAGAGGGGTACGACGGCTACTCCGAACCGATCGACGTGGCAGTCGGTCCCGCGGACGTGATGATTCGCTTCAAGGAAGTGCGGCTCAAGGAGACGGCGGAGGTCGTGCACAAGCACGCGATGGGCTCGTGCGAGGGCCGGCTGTTCGCCGATCCCCAGGGCGTCCGCTACGAGACGACGAACAAGAGCGATGCGTTCACGATGCGGTTCGCGGACATCGAGGCGTTCGAGATCGACTACCTGCAGAAGAACCTGAAGATCAAGAGGCGCGGCGGCAAGTCGTACAACTTCACCACGAAGGCGACCAACGCCGACCCGCTGTTCGTGTTCCACCGCAACGTGGACAAGGTTCGTCAGCAGATCGCCGGCGGCGCTCCAGCGAAGAAGTAGCAGGCCGACGCCGCTCCGTCGGGGGCCATCACCCGGGAAGTGGTTGAGGTGGGCGCGACAGCCGCGCACGGACGCGGTCGAGCAGCACGCGAGGCTCGTACGGCTTGAGCAGCAGGTCCAAGCCATCATCGGCGCCGCCGCCGGTACTCTCTTCGAGCATCTGCCGGCTGTACCCGCTGCAGTAGAGCACCGGGACGTCCCGGCGTCTGGCCCTGATGTGCGCGTGCACCTGCGGGCCGTTCAGACGCGGCATCACGACGTCGAGCAAGGCGAGAGCGATCTCGTCCCGGTGCGCATCGAAGATCGCGACCGCCTCGGCTCCGTCCCGCGCGGTCAGGACCGTGTACCCGGCACCCTCGAGCACTCGCTTCGCGAGGCCGCGTACCAGGTCCTCGTCCTCTGCCAGCAGGATCATCTCATGGCCCACCGACCCCGCCGGCGCGGTCGGTACGATCTCGTCCCGCACGGCCGTCGCGTCCACGACAGCGTCGCCGGCCGCCGGCAGGTAGATGACGAACCGGGCACCGTGCGCTGGCTCCGAGATGACCTCGATCAACCCGTCGTGCTGCTTGACGATGCCGTAGACCGTCGCGAGACCGAGTCCCGACCCCTTGCCGACCTCCTTCGTGGTGAAGAAGGGCTCGAACACGTGCTCGAGGATATCCGGCGGGATCCCGGGACCGGTGTCCGACACGGTCAGAACGACGTAGTCTCCACCTCGTGCCCATGGCCGCTGCTGACAGAACTCCTCGTCGGCTGTGACCCGGGACGTGGCAACCGTGATGCGGCCGCCGTCCGGCATCGCATCGCGCGCGTTCAGCGAGAGGTTCATCAAGACCTGCTCGATCTGCCCGGCGTCGGCCATCACGGAGGGGAGGCCGTCGCCCGGACGGAAGTCCAGCTCGATGTGTTCGCCGATGAGGCGGCGCAGCATCGTGAGCAGGTTGGCAATCCGCGCATTCAAGTCGATCGCCCGGCGCTCCATCGTCTGCCGGCGGCTGAAGGCGAGCAACTGGCGCACGAGGACCGTGGCCCGGTCCGCGGCGCGTTTGATCTCGCTGATCTCGGAGTGCATCGGTTGACCGGGCTGCAGATCGGCGAGCGCCAGTCCGGCGTAGCCACTCATCACCTGCAGCAGGTTGTTGAAATCGTGAGCGACGCCCCCCGCGAGTTGGCCGACGGCTTCCATCTTCTGCGCCTGGCGGTACTGCGCCTCGAGCCGTCGCTGTTCGGTCACGTCACGCCCGAGGCTCGCCGACCCGATGATCGCGCCGGTCGTGTCGCGGATGTGGGTGTTGTCCCACACGATCTCGCGGACCTCCCCGTCGCGCGTCACGATCTGGTGCTCGTAGCTGGGCCCGAACTCGCCCGTCTGCAGTGCCTCGAGGAAGTGCCGCGACGCGGCATCCCGCACGTTGGGTGGGACGAACACCTCGAACCAGTCGCGCCCGATGATCTCGTCGCGCCGCCAGGCCGTCAGCGCGAGCAGGTGGCTGTTGCAGAACGTGATGCCGCCGTGCACGTCCAGCATCACCGCGATGACCGGCACGCTGTCGAGGATCTCTCGCACGCGCCGCTCGACCTGGTGGCGCGCATCCTCACCCGCCCTGCGTTCGGTGACGTCGAGGATGATGCTCTCGTCGATGCGGGAGCCGTCGAGTTCCGTTCCGACCGTTGCGGTGTCCTCCATCCAGCGCACCCGGCCATCGCGTGTGACGATGCGATATTCCAACCGGAAGTGGTCGCTCCCCTGCCCGGCGTGTGCCGCCACCTCCGCCATCGCCCGTGGCAGATCGTCCGGCAGCATGATATCGGCCCAGGCGAGACGACCCGAGACGAAGTCCTCGGCCGAGTACCCGAACTGCGCGACGTTTTCGGAGATGTATTCGACCAGCCAGGCGTCGCCGTGCCGCCAGCGGACGAGGATGACGGGGCTGTTCTCGACGATGAGCATGGCGCGGTGGAGCGCTCGTTCGACGGCTCGCGTCTCGGTGACATCCTCGGCGACGCCCATCACACCCAGCGGTTGACGATTCGCGTCGAGCATGAGCGCCGTGGACAGTCGGATGTCGATTGGGTGACCATCCTTGTGTCGCCGCGTGACCTCGATCCCGGTGATACGCTCGCCGCCCGTCAGAATCCGACGCTGGATGTCCATGAACCCGGGCCATTTGTCCGGCGCGACGATCGGTATCGGCTGTCCGATGGCCTCCGCAGCGGTCCAGCCGAACGTCAGCTCCGCGGCAGCGTTCCACGACATCACGCGACCATCGCGGTCGAGCGTGACGATCGCGAGAGGCGACGCCCGCAGCACGGCTTCCAGCATGTCGGTCGTCTGCGCGAGCGCGGCCGTCCGCTCCTCGACCGTCTGCTCAGCCTGGAGCTTGGCGTGGCGAAGCAGGCTCTGACGCCACGCGACCACGAACACGAATGCCATCGGGACGAGCGAGAGCACGAGTCCCGACAGCCCCCACAACCGGCGCGCCTCGGCCAGCGGGGCGGTCCATCCGAAGCGCGGCCGGCCCGCGATCTCCCAGCGGGCATTGGTCAGCTGGAACGTCTCGAGCACCGGGTCCTCATCGAACACGGCGTCCGATCCGTAGAAAGCCCGTCCGCCCGGCCGGCGAACGGCCAGGGCGACGTCACCGTGACTTCCGGTCAGCCCCGCCTCGTCCAGGATGGGCTGCATGTCCACCGCCACTCCGACGAGTCCCCAATACGCGTCCCGCTGGTGTACGGCGCGTCGCGCGATCAGGCCGAGGCCGCCCTGGACGAGGTCGACGGGGCCTGACAGCACTCTGTCCCGGCTGCGAATCGCCAGTTGGACGTCCTCGCGGACCTCCGCCCGTGAGTCGGCGGCCAGGTCGTAGCCCAGGACGCGCTCGTTGCCCTCGACCGGGTAGACCTGGGCGTAGGTCGTGCCGGGGGCGACTCCGAGGTTGCGCACGCCCGGCACCGCCGTGCGCAGCCGCGCGGCGAACTCCGGGAAGAGACGCCCCACCTGCTCGCGGCTCACCTCGACTTCGACGAAGGCGTGGAGGCCATCGAGCAGGGCGAGCCGGCGCTCGACGGCCGAGACGAGCGCGCTGCGACGGAGCACCAACTCGCGCTGCACGTCGTTCCTGAGCGCCTGCAGGCTCTGCGCCTGCCGCCACAGGCCCAGTTCGAACCACGCGGCCCCGAAGGCGAGGCCCGCCACCAGCGCCGCGGCAAGCGCCGTGCGACGGGGAGTGGAGAGCCACCCGATGCGGAACCTGACCCGCGTGGATCGTCCCTGTTCGTTCATGCGTCCACGACTAGCGCTCCGGCGTCCACCTCGGGACGCGCCCGGGTGTCCACGGCGCGCCAATCGCCTCGAGACGTCCCTGGAGGGTCTTCATGTCCAGCTCCATGATCGTCTTCAGTTGCTCGAGCACCGGCGCGAAGAGCTCACTCGAGATCTGGTACGAGCGCCGGTGAGTCTCGGTGGGTGCAGACGTTGCGGTCCAGTGACCGGCCACGATGCCCTGGACCCGCTCGACAATCGACGGCGGCGTGGCCTCGCTGTACCGGCGCAGCACCGTGTCGCCGTTGAGCGCCAGCTGGATGTCGCGCAGACGGGCATCGAGCGCCTGCACGTCACCGACCAGCTTCTCATCGGCCTTCGGCGAGTCGGCCAGGGCCTTGCGCACGAGCGTCAGTTCCTTCCGGAGGTCGCTCGCTGCCTGTGAAGCGCCGAGCACTGCGCGCTGCAGCCGGGCCGTTTTTTGCTCGAATTCGAGCACCGCGGCGCGATCGGCCGGCGGCAGGCTCGCGGTACCGAGGGGCACCGCCTGGAACGACTGGGCCTCGCCGATCGAGATCACCTTGCCCTCGACACGCTTCGCCAGCGACACCCGGTAGGTACCGGGCGCCACCATCGGCCCGACAGGCGGCGACGAGAAGAGGTCATCCTCGAGCGAGACTGGCGGCTGCGTGTCCGCCGGATCCGCTGGCGGGAAGCGGAGGTCCCACGCCACGCGATGGAAGCCCGCGCTCGTCGGAGCACCAATGCGTCGGACCACGTTGCCGGTCACGTCGGTGACGGTCAATTCGACCGCCGGTGCCTCCTCGCGATCCTCCGCCCGCAGCACCTCCCAGCTCGGAGACGTGACGTCACCGCCGGCCTTCGCCGCCTTCTTCTCCTGCGCCTGACGTGCCTGACGCCTGGTCTGGAGCCCTTCCTTCAGGTAGTAGGTGAACACGGCCCCGAACGGCGGGTTGGGCGCCGCGTACAGCGACTCGCCCAGGAACGCTTTGCCGCGGAGACCGAGCGGGAACGAGGGCACGTACATCCAAGCCGACCTGGCCGGGAAGATCGCGCCGTCCTGTCCCAGCAACTCCGGGGTCACGCGGCGCAGCGGCGTGTAGTCGTCCAGAATGTAGAAGCCCCGGCCGAACGTCGCGATCACCAGGTCGGTCTCTCGCTTCTGAACCGTGATGTCCCGCACCGCAATCGTGGGCAGACCGCCCTTGAGCGGAATCCACTTCCGCCCGCCGTCCACCGTGAAGAACAGCCCGAACTCGGTGCCGGCAAACAACAGGTTCGACCTCTCCGGGTCCTCCACGACGACGTACACCGAGCCACGTTCGGGCAGGTTGCCGACCATGGAGGTCCACGTGCGGCCGCGGTCCGTGCTCTTCAGCAGGTACGGCTTCAGATCGCCTGTCTTGTGATTGTCGAAGGCGGCGTAGACCGTGTCCGCGTCGCGCGGTGACGGCTCGATCCGCGAGACATACGTGTTCTCCGGCACGCCGGGGAACTTCTCGATCCTCCGCCACGACTTTCCGCCGTCCTCGCTCACCTGCACGAGCCCGTCGTCGGTCCCCACGTAAAGGAGGCCTTCTTTCACGGGCGACTCGGCGAGCGAGACGATGTTGCCGTAGAACGACGTGGAGCTGTTCTTGGCCACCGCATCGACCGTCCACACCCGTCCCATCACCTTGAGGGCATTACGATCGATCTGGCGGGTCAGGTCGGCACCGACTGGCGTCCAGGAGTTCCCCCGGTCGTCCGAGCGGAATAGGCGCTGCGCGGCGAAGTAGAGGCGGGTGTGCGAGTGGGGGCTGATGATGAGCGGCGAGTCCCAGTTCCAGCGGAGCGGTGCCTCATCCCTGCCGGCCTGCGGCTGGATATCGATCTGCTCGCCCGTCCGGCGGTCGAAACGCACCAACACGCCGTGCTGCGACTCGGCGTAGACGATGTTCGGATCCTCGGGATCGACGCGGCTGACGAATCCGTCGCCGCCCGTGGTGACGAACCAGAGGTCGTTCGTGATGCCGTGGTCGGTCGTCGTTCTGGACGGACCGCCGAGCGAGGTATTGTCCTGGGTGCCGCCGTAGACGTAGTAGAACGGCTTCGAGTTGTCCACCGCGACGCGGTAGAACTGCGTGATCGGCAGATTGGCCTTGAACGCCCAGCTCCTCGCCCGGTCGAAGCTCTCGTAGACGCCGCCGTCGTTGCCGTTGACCAGGTGATCGGTGTCGCTCGGATCGATCCAGAGCGCGTGGTTGTCCACGTGCTTCCAGCGCTCGCCGGCGTTCTGGAACGTCTTCCCGCCGTCGTGCGTGACCTGCATGTAGACGTCCATCGAGTAGACGCGGTCGACGTTCTTCGGATCGGGAACCAGCTCGTTGTAATACTGCGGGCCGCCGGACACGTAGCTGCTCATCTTCTCCCAGCTCGCGCCGCGATCGGTCGAGCGGAAGAAGCCGCCAGCCTTGTTGGCCGCCTCGACGATCGCATACACGACGTCGGGATCGACCGGCGAGACGGCGAGGCCGATGCGGCCGAGGTCCTCCTTCGGCAACCCGTTCTCGAGCTTCTTCCACGTGGCGCCGGCATCCGTCGTCTTGTAGATGGCCGACTCGGGGCCGCCATCAATCAACGTCCAGACGTGGCGACGGCGCTGGTAGGCCGACGCATAGAGGACGTCCGGGTTGCGCGGGTCGAGCGCCAGATCGCTGGCGCCCGTGTTCTCACTGATCGTCAGCACGGCCTTCCAGGTGGCGCCGCCATCGGTCGTCTTGTAGACACCGCGGTCGCCGCCGGACGACCAGAGCGACCCCATCGCGGCCACGTAGACGACGTTCGAGTGGCGCGGGTCGACCAGGATCTTCCCGACGTGCATCGAGTCCTTCAGGCCAACGCGTTCCCAGTTCTTCCCACCGTCGATCGACTTGTAGACGCCGTCGCCGTACGACACGCTCCGCTGGCTGTTGTTCTCGCCCGTGCCCACCCACACGACCTGCGGCTCGCGCGGGTCGATGGTGACGCAGCCGATCGAGAACGAGCCCTGCGCGTCGAAGACCGGCGTCCACGATACGCCGGCATTCACCGTCTTCCAGACGCCGCCGACCGTGGCGACGTACCAGGTCGTGCGACGGTCGGGCTGGACGGCGATATCGATCACCCGGCCCGAAGTGACGGCCGGTCCGATGTTCCGCAACTCGAGTCCGCTGAAGGTGTCGGCGGTCATCGGGTCCTTGGCGGCGTCCGCCGCCGACTTCCCGCCTCCCGACTTCTGGACTCCCCCGGCTGGCGCCTGCGCGTACAGGACGAGGCTGCCGAGTACCGCGATCGAGACGACGATGGCGACGAGCAGGACGGTACGTTTCACGAGATGACCTCCGTCTGGCAATCAAAAGTCGAACCGCAGACCCAGCCGGAAGGCGCGCGGCGGCTCGACAGCCGTCGTCGCGCGGTAGTCGCGCGTGACGGTCGGGTCCTCCTCGACCTCCTTGCCGGTGTTGAGGATGTTGAACACCTCGACGACGAGCGCGAGCCGCCGCGACCCGAAGCGCAATCCCTTCTCGACGCGGGCGTCCACCGTTCCGACGAAGGTGAACCGCGTCTGTCCGCGGGTGTGGCCCTGGATGGCCTCCGGTCCCTGGTTCAGATTCGGGACGATCACCATCCGCGCGAACTGCTGGCCGTCCTGATACCGGGCGATGGCGCCGACGTAGAGATCGTGCGCGAACATCCCCCCGGCCGACCACTTGACGACGTAGCCGCGATCGAAGAACAGGCGGCCCCGATCATAGGTGAGCGCGTTGGGATTCTCGAACGCCTCGCCCAGGACGCCCACGTCGTTCTCGGTGACGAGGAATCCACGGTTCCCACCGTACCCGTCCGATCGATGCGCGCTGCCGCCGAACATCATGTGCCACCGGCCGTCGAACAGCCGCTCGACGGCCAGATCGATGCCGACGTACCGTCCCGTGGCGTCGGGGCCGTTCGTCAGCAGATAGCGATCACGCCCGAAGCTGGCCGGGTTTCGGTTGTAGACCTGGAGATACCGGTCGTCGGCCGGGTTCACGAAGTCGTTGCCGCGATCCCAGAGCTGGATGATCGCGTAGTCGGAGGCAGTAACGCCGACGTTCACCGGCGCGACCAGATCACGGGCGCGGCGATCGATCGCGCTCAGACGTCCCAGCCAGTGCCGGCCGAACTTCGCCTGGAAGCCGAAAGCAATTTCGTCGCTCACGGGGGCGCGCAAGTCGGGATCGATCGACGACAGGCCGCCACCCGGTCCGATGACCGACACCAGGGGACCCGTCTCACTGCTCTGCGCGATGCGATCGCGGTTGGTGTCGTTCCACCGGTACACCTGCGCGCTCAGGCCAGCCGGGTCTCCGTACGCCAGGTAGTTGAGCGGCAGTCGATCGCGGTGCGCGGCGTAGCCGAAGAACGCCGAGACCCTGCCGCTGTCGGTGAACTGGTACCGGAGCGCGACGCGCGGCAGGATCGTGTTCCAGGCGATCGACGCGCCGGTCGATGTACCCGAAAGGCTTGCGCGCGTCGATTCGATGCGGGCTGCGGCATTGAGATTGAGTCGCGAACCGAGCGCCAGCCGGCTGTCCACCCAGGCCGCCAGGTCGGTGCTTTCCCGCGGCGTCGAGCCGCCGAACGAGTACCGCCAGATGCGCGCGGGAAGCCCGTCGACCAGTTCACCGATGACGGCCGGGGTCACCGAATCGGTGATGGACGACTGGCGGCTCAGCGAGACCCCGACGTTGACGCGGTGCCGCCCGGACGGGCCGCCAGGAATCCATTGAAAGCGCAGTGCCCCGTCGATCCGGGCGTGCGTCTCCTTGTCGGCCCCCATCAACTGAGGCACCGGACCGTCCTTCAGGCGTTCCACCGTGGCGACGGTCGGGACTCCGAGCGTGCCATCCGGTCCGCTATACACGCCACGCTGATAGCCAATCACGGCGCTGATGGTCGAGGCGCCGGCCTGCAGCCGCTCCCACACGCCGTGCAGGTGCCAGTAGCGCTCGCTGCCGCTGACACTCCGATCCGCAAATCGCACCCGGCCATCGAACGGGTGGCGCGCCCCGTCCAGGCTCGCGACGATCCGAAGCTGGCTGTCGGCGGACGGGGTGAACACACCGTGCATGAACAGCGACGTGGCACGGCTGTGAAGTTCGGCGGGATCGTTCCGCTCGAACCGGCTCGTCGTGGCCGTCCGCGCCGACATCAGCAGGCCGAGACGACCAGGGACGACAGGCCCGGCAATCAGCAGACTGCCATCGGCGGCCGACCCGAACTTCGCGATCGACGGCGCCGTCGGAAGCGAGTTCTCACCTTGGAGGGCATGCGGCAGGAGGGAGGCCTGAACCGTTGCTCGCCACGAGTCGGAGGGGCGCCGGGCAAAGAGCCTCACGACCGGACCCGAGCCGGACGCCTCTGCGGGCAGGAACACGGAGGACACGCTGACGGCCTGCAGCACCTCGAGTTCCGGCCGCAGCAGCGGCGTGCCCGTGCGATCCGGATCGGTGAGATCGAGACCGTCCATCGAGAAGCCGACCTGCGTCCACGAACTACCCCAACTGCCCAGCCGCGGGGTTTCGCCGAGGTAGAGGCCACCGTTCTGGATGCGATCCACCACCACCATCGCGTCGGCGGTTTCAATCAGCGACCAGATCGTCCGCGAGGTCGGGAGATCGTGCAGCGCTTCGGATCCGAAGAAACTGCCGTATACCGGCCGGGATGGCAGGACGTCGTTCTCGGGTGTTGCGGGCGACCCGCCCTTCGCCGCCTGGCTGGCCGGCGTCGCCGGCTTCGGCGGAGGCGCCGTTGGACCCGACTGTGCACCGACCGCTGTCGTCACACAGGCGAGGGCGATGATCACGAGGAACGCGCAGAGTGGCAGCCGTGTCGCCACGGGAGTGCTGGTCAAAACGGTATCCTTTCGAGAGGACGCCACGCCGCCACCTCGGCCTTGCAGCCGTGACCGGGACAGGGCGGCCCTGTTGGGTTGCCTTCGCCGTTCAATCGAGGACGGGAACCTGCAAATGGAGGCATTCTACAGGAGAGCGCGGTGCCGTAGAAGCGGGTATGACCTGCATCATATGGCGATCCGGTTCAGATGCGGCAGACTGTCGGGTGTCGCGTCGCGCGAGTGCCTCGTCCTGGTTGGACCACCGCGGGCCGGCGGCGCTTCAGCGTTGTCCCGGTTCCCTGCTCACCGAGGAGAGACCGATGCCGGAATCCTGGTCGGACCTGTTGATGAACGACCACCAGACCACTGAGAAGGTCTTCGATGCCGTCGAGCGTGCGCTCACCGCCGACCGCCCGTCGCCCGCCACGCTCCGCGACGCGGCCCGCTACTTCCAGGAGTACGTCGATGGGTGCCACAACAAGAAGGAAGAAGACCACCTCTTTCCACTGATCGAGCAGCGAGGGATCCCGCGTCATGGCGGCCCGCTCGCGGTCATGCTATCGGAGCACGATCAGAATCGGTCGCTGCTGCCGAGGTTTGTCGCTCTCGTGGACGAATACCTGACCGGCAACGCCGCGGTGATCGACGAACTCCGCGCGGTGTTCGCCCAGTACGCCGAGTTGCTCAAGGGCCATTTCTGGAAGGAGAACGACATCCTCTACCCCATGGCGCGCCGGGTGATGAGCAACGCCGATGCGGAGGCGGTGGTCGCCGGGATCGCAGCCACGGAAGCGTCGGTGGGACCCGACACCCGCGCCAAGTACTACGCGCTGGCCGATCGGATCATCAATGAGGGCGGGATCGAGGACCTCTCGTTCGGCGTCGAGCGCGACGTGCTGGCGGCGATCCTGAACACGTTGCCGGTCGAACTCTCCTTCGTGGATCGTGACGACCGCGTGCGCTACTTCAGCCACGAGAACGGCACCAAGATCTTCCCTCGTACCCGAGGCGCGATCGGCACAGCGGTGCAGAATTGTCATCCGCAGAAGAGCGTGCATCTGGTGAACCGGATCCTGGCCGACTTCAAGGCGGGCACCCGGCAGGTCGCGGAGTTCTGGATCGAGATGGGCGGCCGGATGATTCACATCCGCTACGTCCCCGTCCGGAACCCCGGGGGTGAGTACCTCGGCACGCTCGAGGTGGTCCAGGACGTAACCGGGATCCGGGCGCTGACGGGGCAGCGGCGGCTCCTCGATGAAGCGTGATCGGTGCGCGTGCGACGTACTACGCGCCAAGGACGTGCTGGCGGAGAGCGGTGAGCCAGCGGTCGTAGGCTTCACGGTAACGGGCGCGGGTCGTGCTGTCGGGCTCGATCCGCGCGCAGGCGGTCAGACCGATGGCGGCATCGGCAGGCGTCGCGTACACGCCCACACCGACACCCGCACCGCGCGCGGCACCCTGCGCGCCATCGGTGTCGATGAGTTCCACGGCCGCCCCCGACGTGTCGGCAAAGGCCCGCGCGAACAACGGGCTGAGGAACAGGTTCGACCGGCCTGCACGGACCGCCCGCACGTCCACACCCATCTCACGCATGATGTCGATGCCGTAGTTCAGGGCGAACACGATGCCCTCCTGCGCCGCGCGGCAGACGTGCGCCAGATCGTGGCGCGCGAACGAAAGGCCGAACAGCGACGCACCGGGGTCGCGGTTGCCCAGTGTTCGCTCGGCTCCGTTGCCGAACGGCAGCATCGTCAGCCCATCCGAACCCACCGGCGCCGTCTCCGCAAGTCGGTTCATTTCGTCGTAGGAGAGGTTCCGGCCGAGCGTCCGGTTCAGCCAGCTGTTCAGTGACCCGGTGCCGTTCACGCACAGCAGGACGCCGTAGCGCGGCACGGCCGGCGTGTGATTCACGTGGAGGAACGTGTTGACTCGCGACGCACTGTCCCATCGCGCCTCGCAGCCTACGCCGTACACCACACCGGATGTGCCCGCCGTCGCGGCCACTTCTCCAGGTTCGAGGACGTTCAGTGAGAACGCGTTGTTGGGCTGGTCGCCGGCGCGGTAGGAGACGGGTATCCCGGGGCGCAGTCCCAGTGCCGCGGCGGCGGCGGCCGTCAGTTCACCTTGCACGCCGAACGTCGGCACCTGACGGCAGATCAGCGACGGGTCGAGACCGAGCGCCTCGAGCACATCGGACGAGACGGTCTGGTCGAGAAAGTCCCACAGCACACCCTCGGACAACCCCGACGGCGTCGTGGTGGCCTCGCCCGTCAGCCGCATGGCGAGGTAGTCGCCCGGGAGCATGGCCTTGTGGATCGCGGCGTAGGTGGCCGGCTCGTGCTCCTTGACCCATGCGAGCTTCGAGGCGGTGAAGTTGCCGGGCGAGTTCAGCAGCCGCGCGAGGCAACTGAGCGGCCCGATGGTCGCGAATGCCCGCTCCCCGATGCCCACCGCGCGCCCGTCGCACCAGATGATCGCGGGCCGCAGCACCCGCAGGTGGCGATCGACGACGACCAGGCCGTGCATCTGGTACGAGATGCCGATGGCCGAAACGATGCCGGGTGGGGCGTTGGCCTCCTGCAACGCGAGGCGCGCGGCGCGGACGGCGTGGCTCCACCAGTGCTCGGGATCCTGTTCGGCCCAACCCGGCTGCGGCGCGCGGATCGTCATCTCGCGTTCCGGTGCCGCTGCGCGCGCCACGAGCGTCCCACTCGCGGCATCGATCAGCGCCGCCTTGATGAAGGAACTCCCGATGTCGAGGCCGAGGAGCCAGGGGCCGTTCATCGGACTGGCGCTCAGGAGGCGCCGGCCTTCTCTCGCTCGTGGGCGTTCGCCACGAGTCTGTCGAGCGTGGCGTCCGAGAGGAGCGCGTGCATGTGCCGCTCCACTTCGCGCCAGACTGGATGCGCTGGGCACGTCGGGCTGCGGTGGCAGCCGCCCGACAGCAGGCAGACGTTCAGTTCCGGCACACCTTCGAGCGCGCGCAGAATGTCGAGCAGGGACGATCGGCGGCCGCGCTCGACGATCTCGAAGCCGCCATGCTTGCCGCGACGCGACGCGACGAGGCCGGCCCGGACCAGCCGCTGGAGGACCTTCGACAGGAAGGCCGGCGACACTTCAGCAGCGGCGGCCAGATCGGTCAGACTGGCACGCGCGCTGTTCTCGTCGCTGGCGAGGTGGATCATGACCCGGACGCCGTAGTCTGCTGCACGAGTGAGCTGCATAGAACTGCCTTGCCGAAGAGAGGCGACTAGGAATCGGACTGCCGGTGAGTCGGCAGCCGTGGCGTGCGGCGGGCGTTACGCGATGAAGGCCAACACGACCACGTAATGCGCAATACTACCTGCGAGCACGAACAGATGCCAAATGCCGTGAAAGACCGGCAGGCGTTTGTCGAAGGCGTAGAAGGCGATGCCCCCTGTGTAGCAGACGCCTCCCCCGACGAGCCAGGCGAGGCCGGCCGGCCCGAGGCCCGCCACCAGGGGCCTGAACGCCAGGATCCCCAGCCAGCCCATCGCCACATAGATCACGACCGAGAGCACGCGCTCACCCTTCACGTGCCGGAACTCCTGCGCGGCGCCGACGATCGCCAGTGCCCACACCGCGCACAGCAGCCACCAGCCGAGCTGACCGCGCAGCACCACGAGCGTGACCGGGGTATACGTGCCCGCGATGAGCAGATAGATGGCGGTATGGTCCAGTTGGCGGAAGATGCGCTTCGGCGTCCCCTTCAGGCTGTGGTAGAGCGTCGAGAAGGTATACAGCGCGACCAGCGTTGCGCCGTAGATGCTGAAGCTCACGAGCTTCCGTGCGTCACCGGCCCGGCTGGCCTGCACGACCAGCAGAACCAGGCCGACGACCGCCAGGCTGGCTCCGACCAGGTGCGTGATGCTGTTGAATCGTTCTCCTCTATACACGACACGCCATTCTACCGCCAGCCGCATCCAGTCGAACGTTCGGTGGCGGCGGGCCTCCGCGCCCGCCCGCCACGGACGGGACGCCCAGCCACTCACATCACTGTGCCCATGCCGCTCCCCTCACAGCGTGTGCTGCGCCATGATGCGCAGGCCGATCACGATGAGCGTCACGCCGCCGGCAATCTCCATTCGGCGGCCGAACGCCCGCCCCAGCCGGCTGCCGACGAGGATCCCAAGCAGGGACAGGCCGGCGGTCACGCAGCCGATGATGAGGCTGGCGTACCAGATCCCGCTGCCGAGCATGGCCAGCGTGAGGCCGATGGCCAGCGCATCGATGCTGGTGGCGACCGACAGCACCATGAGCCTCATGCCCCGACTCGGATCGCGTGGATCGACGTCCTCCCCGCCGAGAGCCTCGCGAATCATCCGTCCGCCGACCACGACGAGCAGCCCACACGCAATCCAGTGATCGACCGACCCGATGTACGGCGCGACCCGCGAGCCCAGCATCCACCCGCACACCGGCATCAGGAACTGGAACAGGCCGAAGTGGAACGAGAGTCGGAACGTGGCGCGGACTCCGCGGGCACGGTTGCTCGCTGCGACCCCGAGCGCGACCGCGAAGGCGTCCATCGAGAGGCCGACGGCGATGACGAGGATTTCCCAAAGAGACATGGCAGATCGCGGGGCCGAAGGTCCGCGCCCCATCCGGCAGGGCGAACCTTCAGGCCCGCCGGCCCTGGCCCTTCTGCCAGTAGAGGTATGCCGGGACACCCGCCGCGATGATGCCCAGGCCGGCCAGCGCGTTCAGCGGCTGCGTGATCAGCGTACTGATGGAAATATACAGCGCCGCCAGGATGAACACCACCGGGGTGACCGGATAGCCCCACGTGCGGTACGGCCGTGGCAGATCCGGACGCGTGCGGCGCAGAACCATCACAGCCCCGACGGTCAGACCAAAGAAGATCCACTGGCCGAAAATGACGTAAGTGGCGAGTTGCTCGAACGTCCCGGTGGCGCTCAGCACCGCCGCCCACGCGCCGGTGGCGAGGATCGACACGTGCGGCGTGAGCAACTTCGGGTGCAGATCGGCGAACCTCTTGAAGAAGAGGCCATCGCGGGCCATCGCAAAGAACACCCGCGGCGCGGTCAGCACGTTGCCGTTCGCGGCGCCGGTAATCGAGAAGAGGATCACGGCGGCGATGATCGTCGCGCCGATCGGCCCGATGGCCACGTTCATCACGTCAGCCGCGATGCGCGTGGACTTCGCGATCTGGCCCGCGGGGAACACGTAGAGGTACGCCAGGTTGGTGGAGATGTACAGCGCGACGGCAGTCGTCGTCCCGATCAGGAGCCCGAGCGGCATGTTCCGCTCGGGACGCTTGATCTCGCCGCTGCTGAAGCTCACCGCCTCCCAGCCCTTGTACGCCCAGAGCGACAGCACCAACGCGGCCCCGAAATTCCCCACCAGGCCGCCGGAGAGCCCGCCGGGGGCAGGTTCGACGAAGTTGATCGTGTTCCCGCTGGCGAACGAGAAGACGACCACCGACACCGCGACGATCGCGCCGAACTTGATGAACATCAGCAGGTTCTGAAGCGCGGCCCCGTAGCGCACGCCGAGGATGTTCACGGCGACCAGGAACGCGATGAGCGCCAGCGCGACCATCTTCGACGCGAAGGGCGAGAGCGGGATGAAGTACGGCAGGTAGCGCGTCGAGAACGCCACCGACAGCGTCGCTATCGCGCCCGAGTCGATCACGAGGAACAGCGTCCACCCGAAGAGGAACGCCAGCGGCCGGCCGTAGCCCTCGCGCAGATAGACGTACATGCCACCGGCCTGCGGGAACGCCGCCCCGAGCTCGGCAAAGGCCAGCGCGCCGAAGAAGCTCAGCACGCCGCCGACGATCCAGACGGCGAGGATCAACTGGGGCGACTGCACGAGCTCGGCGATTCTGTTTGGCGCGACGAAGATGCCTGAGCCGATCACGGTGCCCACGAGAATCCCGATGACGGAGGTGAATCCGAGCACCCGCGGCAGTTCCCGTTGGGTGGAGTCGGCCGGAGCGTGCGCGGCAGACATGTGCATGGCGCATCAGGATAGCACGTATAATTCCGTGAAATGGCTCAGACACCGTACGCCTACCTCGAGTCGCACCGCGACGAAATCCTCGACGAACTGGTGGCGTTCACCTCGATCCCGAGCGTGAGCGCCGATCCTCATTACCGGCCCGACGTCGAGAAGGCCGCACGCTGGGTGGCCGATCGCCTGAAGCGCGCCGGGCTCGATCGTGTTCGGCTGTTCTCCACCGAGGACCACCCGGTCGTCTTCGGCGAGTGGGTCAAGGCGCCCGGCGCCCCCACGGTGCTCATCCACGGCCACTACGACGTTCAGCCGCCCGGTCCCGCAGAACGATGGGTCAGCGATCCCTTCCAGCCGACCATCCGCAAGGGGCGCCTCTACGGCCGTGGCGTCGCCGACGGCAAGGGTCCGCTCATCATTCCCATCAAGACCGTGGAAGCCTTCCTGACCGCCACCGGCCGCCTGCCGGTCAACGTCAGGTTCCTGATCGAAGGCGACGAGGAGGGCGGCCACTGGAATCTCGGCCCCTTCATCCGCGAGCACGCGGAGATGCTGCGCGCGGATTTCGTGTTGTCCACCGATGGCGCCATGTGGCGGCACGACGAACCGTCGCTGACGGTCGGCTGCCGCGGCTTCTTGGGACTCGAACTGGCGATCCTCTCTGGGAGCAAGGACCTGCACTCCGGGCGTCACGGCGGCTGCGTCGCCAACGCCGCAGTCGCGTTGGCGCGGCTCATCGCCAGCCTGCACGACGACAACGGCCGCGTCGCGGTGGCGGGGTTCTACGACGATGTCGTCGAACTGTCGGCCGACGAACGCCAGGCGATCGCCGCCATCCCGTTCGACGAGGCCCGGTACCTGCGCGAGAACGGATCGCCCGCACTCTGCGGCGAAGCGGGCTACAGCCTGCTCGAACGGCAGTGGACGCGTCCTGCGCTCGACGTGAACGGCATGTGGGGAGGCTATCTCGGGCAGGGCGGCCAGACGGTCATTCCCGCCGATGCGCACGCGAAGATCAGCTGCCGTCTCGTGCCGAACCAGGACCCGCAGGCAATCGCGCGCCTCGTCGAGCGCCACCTGGAGGCGCGCCTGCTCCCCGGCGTACGCGTGCAGTTCGGCGAGGTGGCCGGCGGGCTGCCGTACCGCGTCCCGCCCGATCACGTCGGCCTCCGCGTGGCCGCAGAGGTTCTCGAGCAGGTGTACCGCAAGCCGCCCGTCACCGTGCGCATGGGCGCGACCGTGGCGGTGTGCGAGGTGTTCCGGCAGGACCTGGGCCTCGAAACGGTGTTCTTCTCGTTCGCGACCGCAGACGATGACTACCATGCGCCGAACGAGTTCTTCCGCCTGAACCGGCTGTACGAAGGCCTCGAAGCCTGGACCCGTTACTTCGAGCGCCTCGCGGCGGCCCGCAAGAAGGACCGACAGTGATCGCTCCTCCATCGGTCGGCGCCCGCGCGAGACGTCCTACTTCACCCACGCAATCAGCAACGTCACCGTGATCGGGCTGACAAGGGTCGAGAGCAGCACGCACGCGGTGACGAACGACGGAGCCACGTCGAACTCGAGCGCCAGGATCGTGGTCAGCACGGCGCTTGGCATGCCGGCCTGCACCAACGCGGCCTGACGCGCCACTCCGGTCAGGCCGAGCACCCATGCCGCCCCCATCGCAATCAGCGGCGTGACCACCAGCGACAGCGTGACGGCCAGCGCAACCAGGCCGGGACGCTCCGGCCGGGTCCCGCGTTCGAACTGCATCCCGAGCACGAGGATCATCACGGGCAGCGCCGCGCCGCTCAGGAGTTCGATCGGCCGCATGACGACCGGCGGCAGCCGAACACCCAGCAGCAGCGCGAGCCCCGCGGCCACGACGCCCCATACGGCCGGCACGCGCAGCACGTTCGCGAGCGCCTGTCCCACACTTCGCCGCCCCGCCGACGCCAGGAAGACGCCGAGCGTGTAGGTGGCGACGGCATTGGCGACGAAGTAGACCGTCGCGTGGGCGAGCCCTTCCTTGCCGAACGCGAACAGCGTCACGGGCAGGCCATAGTTGCCGCTGTTGGAGAACATCACGACGAGCAGGAACGCGCTGGTCATCGCCCGATCCAGCCTGAACGGCTGCACCACCACGCGGGCGATGAGCCCGACACCGACGACGGCCACCCAGGCGAGCCCGGTCATCCGCGCGAAGTCACCGGCGCTCAGCGGCGTGGTGACGAGCAGGTGGAAGACCAGGCACGGTGAGAGCACATTGAACGTGACGCGAGACAGCGTCCGGACGTCGGCGTGCAGCACGCGCGCCAGCACGAAGCCGACGGCGGCGACGATGAAGATTGGCAGAACGTCGTTGGTGAAGATGGACAACAACAGGGTCACAACCGCCGGATTCTGACACAAGACGCTGGCAAACGGGGGAAACGGGCTCGGGACCATCTTCCACTGGCGATGACAGATTTGTAAGATGGTTCGCGGTCGGCGAGAATACCCGTCTTTGCCCGAGTACCCTCCGGCTCAGTGGTGTTGACCACCGTCTCGCGCAGGGAACGCCCGTTCCATGGCAGGGCGCGAAGCATGGTCAGCACATGTGAGCTGAGGGTTTAGAATCCAGCCATGCGTTCACGCTCCATCGACGCGATTGCCCTCCTCGCGCTTGCCGTCCTCATGGTCGGGGCTGTCGCCAGCGCCGAGCCGCAGTCCGCCGGCGACTCGTGGCCGCTGCCGGCATCGGACGTTCTCGAGATGACCTTCGCGTCCCTCGACCGCGCGTCCCCGTGGACTCCCCTCTGGTTCAGGACCGGAACCCGGTTTGCTGCGATGACCTCCGACGCACGGACGACCGGCGTGGACGGGGCGTCTGACTTGGGATGCGCCTTCCAACCGCAGCCATGGATCGTGGTTGAACTGAACCTCGAGATGACGACGGGCGAGGAATGGGGCGGCGGAGCCGACCTGACATTCTCCATCGTCGACCAGCAACACAACCGCCTGAGCCGCACGACCGATGTGTTCGTTGCGCGGTGGAAACCGGCCGCGTTCGTCGCCTTTGCGACGCCGACTCTGAAGGCTGGCGCGTACCGCGTCGAGATCCAGGGACGTGCGCGCAAGGGCGGCAGGATCGAGGTGCCGCCTGTCCCGGTCACGATGCCCGAGTGCGCGGACGCCCAGGCGCTGGGCTTTGGCACGGCGGTTCTGTGGCGAGCGCCCTCCACGAAGTCGGGGCCGACACCGACCGCCAACGCGCAGTACCGTGCGGGCACCGTCGTGCGCGTCGAGGTCACGATGGGCAGCCAGTTCGAGCACGTCGCCGAACGCCTCCTCCTGCGAGGCGCCGCCGCACCCGTGGAACACGCCATGTCGCGGCCCGTGCCGGCGCCACGCGGCACGCACATCGTTGAGCTCGACACGAAAGACCTGCGGCCAGGTGACTACGCGATCGAGTTCATGAGCCAGCAGCAGGGGACCCGCTACATCACGCTCGTCGCATTCCGCCTGCTGGCGAAGTGACCCGACGGCCTGCGCCCCCGGGACGGCCACGAGGCACACGGGGATCGCCGAGGAGGCACCCGGTCCCATCCGGACACAGTGTCGCGCACGGCTGAAGCTCCAGATCCATGTCTGGTGTCTTGGTGAGCTCGGCAACTTGATGGTGAGATTCCGAGGCGCCGGTCACCGCCGTGGCGTAGAATCTGCGCCGGAGGCTCACATGTCGAGACGCGTCGTGTTGGTCGTGCTGGTCCTGGTCGGTCTGCTGGTCAGCCACGGAACTGCGCAGAGAGCCGAGGTGGCGAACCTCGACCAACTCCGCTATCGCTTCATCGGTCCGTTCGGCAATCGCCTGGCGGCGGTGGTCGGCGAGCCGGGCAACACGAACGTCTATTACGTCGGGGCCGCCTCGGGTGGCGTGTGGAAGTCGATGGATGGCGGCTTCACCTGGCGCCCGGTGTTCGACGCGCAGGCCGCGCAGTCGATCGGCTCGCTCGCGATCGCACCTGGCGATCCAAACGTGGTGTGGGCGGGCACGGGTGAGACGTTCATTCGCAGCAACGTCTCGATTGGCGACGGCATCTACAAGTCCACCGACGCGGGCCGGAGCTGGACGCGCATGGGCCTCGAGAAGAGCGGCCGCATCGGCCGCATCATCGTCGATCCGCGCAACCCGGACATCGTGTTCGCAGCGGCGCTCGGCCACTGCTACGGCCCGCAGACCGACCGCGGCGTCTACCGCACGCTCGATGGCGGCAAGACATGGGACCGCGTCCTCTTCGTGGACGAGAACACGGGCGCCGCGGATGTCGCGATGGATCCCTCCAACCCGCGGGTGCTCTTCGCGGGCATGTGGCAGGTGGACATCAAGACATGGGGCCGGACGAGCGGTGGCCCTGGCAGCGGCGTGTTCGTCTCGCGGGACGGCGGAACGACCTGGCGTCGCCTGACTGCCGCCAACGGCCTGCCGGAATCGCCGCTCGGCAAGATCGCGGTTGCGGTCGCGCCCAACAACGGCAACCGCGTGTACGCACTCATCGAAACCGGGCAACGCGGCTCGCTCTGGCGCTCGGACGATGGCGGAGAGCGGTGGCGGCCGGTGAACCACAGCCGTCTGCTGAACGAACGTCCGCACTACTACACGCGCATGATGGTCTCGCCTGGCGACTACAACGAGGTCTACTTCCCGTCGAACAGCATGTCGGTGACGTACGACGGCGGGGAGACGGCCGAGCTGATTCCATGGGGCGGCGACAACCACGACATGTGGGCCGACCCGAAGAACCCCGATCGCATGATGATCGGCAACGACCTCGGCGTGATGATCACGACCACGCACGGCCGCCAATGGATGTCGCTCCGCCTGCCGATCGGCCAGATCTACCACGCGGCCACCGACAACCGCATCCCTTACTTCGTCTACGGCAACATGCAGGACTACGCGTCGGTCCGCGGACCGAGCAACAGCCTGAGCGGCGGAATTCCGTCGGGCCTGTGGACGACGACGGGCGGATGCGAGTCGGGCTGGAACATCCCGGATCCGGTGGACGACAACATCATCTGGAGCGGCTGCTATGCCGGCGTGATCGAGCGTTTCGACCTGCGCACGCGCCACGCGCGCAGCGTCAGCCCTTGGCCCGAGCGGACGATGGGCGCACCGGCGGGCGATGTGAAGCTGCGGATGAACTGGACGTTCCCGGTTGCCGTCTCGCCGCACGACCACAACACGGTGTACGTCGGCAGCCAGTACGTTCACAAGACCACCGACGGTGGTCAGACGTGGACCACGATCAGCCCGGACCTCTCGCTGGCCGACACGAGCAAGCTGGGCAACTCGGGTGGCCTCACGATCGACAACCTGAGCGTCGAGTACGGGGCGCTCGTCTTCGTGATTGCGGAGTCACCAATCGAGAAGGGTCAGATCTGGGCGGGCACCAACGACGGTCAACTGCAGGTCACACGCGACGGCGGCAAGACGTGGGCGAACGTGACCAGGAACATCACCGGCCTGCCGCCGGACGGCACGATGAGCAGCATCGAGCCGTCACGCTACGAGCCGGGCACGTGCTACATCGCCGTCGATCTGCACCAGGTCAACAACCGGGAACCCTGGATCTACCGGACGACCGACTTCGGGAGAACATGGGCGTCACTCGGCGCCGACGTGCCGCGCTCGATCTTCAGCTACGCGCACGTGCTGCGCGAGGACCCGGTGCGCAAGGGGCTGCTCTACCTCGGCACCGAGAATTCGCTCTACGTGTCGTTCAATGACGGCGCGAACTGGCAGCCGCTGCAGACGGGCATGCCGCACGCGCCCGTCCACTGGCTGACGATCCAGGGGCACTTCAACGATCTCGTCGTTGGCACGTACGGCCGCGGCTTCTACATCCTCGACGACGTGACGCCGCTTCAGCAGTTGACGCCGCAGGTGCTCGCGTCCAACGCGCACTTCTTCAAGCCGCGACCCGCCTACCGGTTCGTCTCCGTCAACCGGACGGGCTCGTCGGGCCTCGATCCGAACGTGGGCCAGAATCCGCCAGTCGGCGCGTCGCTCAACTACTACCTCAAGGCGGCGCCGAAAAGCGAGGTCAGCCTGACGATTCTCGATGCCGCCGGCAAGACGGTACGCCAGCTCACGGGGCCGCGGCGGCCTGGCATGAACCGCGTGTGGTGGGACCTGCGGTACGAGCGGACGATCGACGTCCAGTTGCGCACAACGCCGCCGGGAAATCCGCACGTGTGGGAAGAGAAGCGCTTCAAGGGCATGGACTGGCGCCCGATCTCCTACTACGGGATCGACCAGGTGAAGCAGGGCCCGGTCGTCTCGCCCGGCGAATACACCGTGAGAATACGGGTGGATGGACAGGAGTTCGCCCAGCCGCTCCTCGTGCGGAAGGATCCGTCGTCGGCGGGCACCGAAGCCGACATCACGGCGCAGGTGAAGCTCGCGCTCGACATCCGCGACCACGTCAACGTCGTCGCGGACATGACGAACACGATCGAATGGGTGCGGAAGCAGCTCGAGGACCTGCGGAAGCTCGTCGTGCCACCGGCGCCGGTGTTGCCGACGAGTGGCCGCGGCCGACGGGGCGCCGAGAGCGAGGACATGGCGCCATCCCAGACGCCTCCGAGGCCGGCTCCGACGCCGGAGCAGGCGGCGCTCATCCGGGCGATCGACAAGCTCGATTCGGATGCCTGCACGGTCGAGGATCGGTTGATCCAGCGTACGCTCGAGGAAGCGGACCAGAAATCGTTCCGGGGTCCAATCCAGCTCTATCTGAAGTGGCTGTGGCTGGCGGCCGAGGTGGGTAGTGGCGCCGCCGACGTCGCCGGCGGCGCGGACTTCGCTCCGACCGCCGCTGAACTCGAGGTGCATGCGCTGCTGATCCAGCGCCTCGACCGCGCGAAGGCGGACTACGACACGCTGATGCAGAAGCTGGTGCCGGCGTTCAACGAGACGCTCCGACAACAGGGAATGCTGCACCTGGTCGTACCCAAGGGCGGCCGACTCTAGGCGCGGGGCGCTGACCTCTGGGTGCCGGGTGGAGACGACATGAAATCGATCCGGCAGGACGCGACGCGGCGGGAGTAGGCCCCGAAAACCGATCTGCGCTGCAGCGGCCGGGTGAACCGGCCGCTGCAGCCGTGCTGTCTGCTAGAAACTCATCTTGATCGCCAACTGCGCGATCCGCTCGCCCGTGCTCGAGAGCGGCGTACCGAATGTCGTGCTCCGCGTCAGCGTCGAACCGCTCACGCTGTAATAGGTCTGGTCCACGCCGTTGTAGTTCGTCGCATTGAGCAGGTTGAACGCCTCCACGATGAACTGCAGGCGGACGCGAGCCAGATTGACGTCACGCTGGATGCGGGGATCGAGCGTCACGATGTTCGGCAGGCGGAACTGGTTGCGCACCGTGCCCGGCGCGATGTCGTTGCGGGCGTTGCCGTCGTTGTTCAGATCGACCGCACCCACGCGCGCCGTGTAGGGCTGCCCGGACTGCGCGGCGAAGATCGCGCTCACCGTCCAGTTCATCGCCAGCGTCCGCGCCACACCCGTCATCCTCCCGGCCACACCATTGGTCGAGAACACCCCGCTCACGACGAAACGATGCCGCTGGTCGTTGTTGCCGTAGGTCTTGTCTGCGTTGAAGTCCTGCGGGTTCGACGCGTACTTCGCATCGTCGCCCGCATTGCCGGGCACGACAGCGGTCGCGTCCGGCACCGTGTCGATCACCCGGCCGAGCGTGTAGGCGACGCGCGCCTGGAAGCTGTTCGCAAACCGGCGATTCACCTCGAACGTGACGCCGTTGTAGTGTGACTCGGCGGTCGATTCGAAGGCGATGACCCGCTGGAAGTTCTTGAACGGGCGGTCGGAACCGAAATACGGATAGGTCACCGTGCCGCCATCGGCGAGCACGAAGGTCCGTGAGGTCGGCGTACCCGTGTTGCGATCGATCGACCGGGGCAGCCCGCTGCCATCCACCCGCAGGTAGGTGACCGTCAGCGTCGTGTCTCGGGCGAACTCCCATTCCACGGCGGCGTTCGCCTGCTGCACACGCGCATTCTCGAAGTTCTTGTCGATGTAGAAGATGCTCGGCGTCGCGGCCGTGCCGCCGGCCGGGATCGAGGTGAAGGTGTTCGGATAGGTCGGGACCGCGTCTCCGCGGAAGGTCAACGAGACGACGTTGACCCCGTTGTTCGTGTGCGCGGTGCCGAGCATGATCGACGGGGTGCGGGCGTAGAAGATGCCGTACCCCCCGCGCACCACGTACTTCTTGCCTTCCGGATTCCACGCCACGCCCAGTCGGGGGCCGAAGTTGTTCGTGTCGGCGTTCAGGCGGCTGGTGTCGATGTCGGCTGCGGCCAGTTGCGCGTCCGGGTTCTTCACCGGTGGCGCGGCCGTCTTCATGAGGTCGTAGCGCAGACCCGCATTCAGCGTGACGTCGCGCCGCAGCTTCCACTCATCCTGCACGAACAGCGAGTATTCGCGGATGTTCGGATTGCTGGTCGCCCCTGTCGTCCCCGGGCCTGCGAAGTTCTGCTGGTAGCTCTCGTTCGCGCCGTTGGGCCGTCCGCCATTGAACGAGGCCAGGCTGCGAAACGTGTAGGACCCGCTGAAGAACCCCGGGAAGTAGTTGAGGATGTCGTCGAACTGAAAATCGAAGCCACCCTTCACCTTGTGCGCGCCGCGGGCCCAGGTGAGCGTGTCGGCGACCTGCCATCGCTTGATCGTCGTCTCACGGGGGCTGAAGTTGTTGCGGCCGATCGTCAGCACCGTCGTCCCGCTCTGCTGCACGATGGCCTCGGGGTTCGCGCTGTTCGTCTGGCCCGGCTCCTCGTCGCGGCCCCACTGGAACTTGGCTTCGTTGAACAGGCTCGATCCCACGATCGACGTCCACGCCAGGTTGAGCGACCGCGTGCGGACGATCGATGCGCCGGTGTGCTCGAAGGCGTTCTGCGCCCCGCCGTTCTCGAACCCGTCGCCGGTGAAGTTCTGGTGGTTGTACCGCACCGTCAGCCGGTTGTCGTGCGCGATTTCGCTGTCGGTCTTGATCAGGAACACGTCCTGGTTGAGCCCGCGGTTCCAGCTGGTCGCCAGCGGCTGCAGCTTGACGATCGCCGCCTGCGTCGCCGCGTCACCAGGCGTCGTCGCGGGCAGGTTCAGGAACACGAGGTTCGGCTGCGTGTTCCGCTGCCCGTCGTAGTTGAAGAAGAAGAAGTGACGATTCTTCACGATCGGGCCGCCAAACGTGCCGCCGAACTGGTTGTAGTGATACGGCGACTTCGGAAGCTTGCGGAGTTCGTTGATCGCGTTGTTCGCGTTGAGCACCTTGTCGCGGTAGAACTCGAAGATCGATCCGCTCGGGGTGTTCGTGCCGGACTTGGTGACGACATTGATGACGGCGCCGCCGGCGCGACCGTACTCCGCCGAGAACGAGTTGGAGTTCACCTGGAACTCCTTCACCGCGTCCTGGCTGAACTGGTAGGGTGCGCGTCCAGAGCCGGTGCGCCCGAAGGTCTGGCCGAAGAACGTGTTGTTGTTGTCGGCGCCGTCGACCACGAGGCTGTTCATCGTGCCGCGCTGACCGGCGAAGCTGAGGTCACCTGTTCGGACATCCTTGGTGACACCAGGCGTCAGGAGCGCGAAGTCGATGAAGTTGCGGCCGTTGACCGGCAGGTTCTGAACGGCCGTGTCGCTCACGGTCGAACTGACCTGGGTCCGCGAGGTCTCCAGCACCGGTGTGGCACCGGTCACCACGACCTCTTGCGCGACGCCGGCCAGTTTCATCTCGATCCGGAGCGTGACCGTCTGTCCGACCATCACGACGAGCGCCGGCTTCTTCACCGTCTCGAACCCGCTCAGCTCCGCGACCAGGTCATAGAAACCCACCGGCAGCAAGGGAAGCCGAAACAATCCCGCGCTGTCGGTGGCGACCGAGCGGCTGAGACCCGTCTGTGGATTGGTCAGTGACACGGTCACGCCGGGAATGCGCGCTCCAGTCTGATCGACGACGGTTCCGTCGATCGAACCGGTGGCGCTCTGTGCCACCGAGACACCAGCGGTCCATACGAGGACGCACAGCGCGGCTGACGCAAGGCGGACACAGCTCCGCCGGGCCTGCAGTGTAAACACACCATCCTCCGTTCGCAGCTAAAGGTTGACCCTACCCTCTGACCGTAGCCGGGGTGCGGGCGTCCTGTCAACCGGGCGGATGGGAGGGGGTCAGGCGCGGCCCATGAACTCGCGGGTTTCCGTGTTCACCCGCACCTTCTCGCCTTCTTTGATGAACAGCGGGACGCGGATCTCGATTCCCGTTTCGAGCGTCGCCGCCTTGTTCACGTTGCCGGCGGCCGTGTCGCCACGAGCGCCCGGTTCGGTGTAGGTCACCGTCAGTTCGACCGCTGGCGGCATCTGCAGGCCGATCACGTCCCCATTGAAGAGCATCACCTGCACGATCAGGCCGTCGACGAGAAAGTCGCGCGCGTCGCTGAGCATGTCGGCGCTCAACGTCAACGTCTCGTAGCTCTCCTGATCCATGAAGTGTGAGCCGTTCCCGTCGCTGTAGAGATAGCTCGCGGGCGCCATCGTCAGGTCGGGTTCCTTGAACTTGTCACCGGCCCTGAAGGTCTTGTCGAAGACAGCACGCGTCTTCAGATTGCGCATCTTCAGGCGGACGAGCGTCTGCCCTCCGCGTGCCGTCGGCGTCGACACCTCGACGTCCAGGCAGTGGTAGGGCGTGTCGTCCATCTCGAAGTACATCTTGCGCCGGATGTCGATTGCCTCGATCAGTGCGGCCATGGCGTCCCCTGCACGAAAAAGCACGACGGCCATCAGGCCGCCAAACATATGATTCTACCAGTCCGCCCGCCAGGCGGCGTGGTTCTCCGCTTATGATGGGACGTCTCTTCGCCCTTCCTGGAGCCTCGATGAAGAAAGCACTGCTGTTCACAGCTCTCGCGATCGCGGGCCTCGCCGCCGCCGCGTCGGCCGGCATTCCGGGTCGCTTCATGCAGTACCCGACGATTTCCGGTGAGACCGTCGTGTTCACGTACGAGGGGGACCTGTGGTCGGTTCCCGCGGCTGGCGGCGCAGCACGCCGGCTGACCAGCCATCCAGGCACGGAGGAGGCCGCCAAGTTCTCGCCGGACGGCAGGACGCTCGCGTTCACCGCCGACTACGACGGTGCCCCGGCGCTCTACACGATGCCCGCAACCGGCGGCGCGCCGAGACGCCTGACGTATTTCGGCGCCGGCGTGCAGGCCGTCGCCTGGAGTCCCGACGGCAAGAAGATCGTGTTCCGCTCGAGCCACGAGGCGACGTTCCGGCCCATGGCGCGGCTCTATGCTGTCGCGGCGAGCGGCGGCTACCCGGAGCCCCTGCCAATGGACCGCGGCATCCTGTGCTCGTATTCGCCCGACGGCACCAAGCTCGCGTACAACCGGCGGGGCCTCGAGGAGTACTACTGGAAGCGCTACAAAGGCGGCCGATTCGTCGACCTCTGGCTCTATGATTTCGGCGCCAGACAGTACACGCAGCTCTCGGACTACGTCGGCAAGAGCGCGTATCCGATGTACGCCGCCGGCAAGCTCTACTTCGTGTCCGACCGCGATCCGAAGGGCATCAGCAACCTCTACACGATCGACCCGGTCACCAAGAAGGTGGACCAGGTGACGAGCTTCGACGACTTCGACGTACAGTGGCCGACGACCGACGGCAAGCGGATCGTCTTCGTGCGCGCCGGGCGCCTGCACGTCTTCGACCCGGCCGCCGGCACCACCAGGGCGATCGAGGTGGACATCGCGTCCGACCGATGGCAGCTGGCCGACCGCACGGTGAACGCACGCGACTACATCCAGTCCTTCTCGGTGTCGAACGACGGCAGGACCGCGGTCTTCGAGGCCCGTGGCGACATCTTCCTCGTTCCCACCGACGAGAGCCTCCCAACCCGCAACCTCACCGGCACGACGAGCTCGCGCGAGCGGTTCCCGCAGCTTTCGCCCGACGGCAAGAAGGTGGCGTTCTTCTCGGACAAGACCGGCGACTACCAGCTCTACCTGGCCGACATCGGCGGCGACAAGCCGTGGGAGCCATTGACGACCGCCCTCGATCGCACCGTCTATCACCTCGAGTGGTCGCCAGATGGCTCGAAGATTCTGTTCGGCAACAAGGATTTCGCGCTCTTCTACCTCGACGTCGCCACCAAGAAGCTCACGAAGTTCGCCACGTCGAACCAGATGAAGAACGACGAGTTCTTCTGGGAAGTCAGCGATTACGCGTGGTCGCCGGACAGCAAGTGGATCACCTACTCGTTCGTGCAGTTCAACCGGAACAACCGCGTGTTCCTCTACAGCCTCGAGCAGAACAGGAACTTCCCGGTCACCAGCGACTTCTACGACAGCCTGAATCCGTCGTTCGACGCGAACGGAAACTACCTCTATTTCCTCTCGTACCGAGACTTCTCGACGCGCATCGACATCTTCGAGGACAACCACGTCATCGAGCACCCGGTGCAGGTGATGGCCGTGCAACTCAAGGCCGGGCCGAAGCCGCCCTTCGAGCGCGCCGACAAGAAGAAGGACGCCGAGCCGTTCCGCGTCGACGTGGCGGGGCTCGATTCGCGCGTCTTCCCGCTGCCCGTTGCCCCGGGAATCTACTTCCACCTCAAGGCCGGCAACGGGGTGGTCGGGTTCGATTCGCTGCCGACGTACGCCGAGGCCGAAACCGAAGAGCTCTTCAAGCCGGGCGGCGCCGACAAATGGACGCTCCACGTGTTCGACATGGCATCCCAGAAGGACGTGGTGGCGACCGACACGGTGGTGAACTGGCGGCTGTCCGCAAACGGCGAACAGATCATCACGCGAAAGGCGGATGCAACGTTCCAGATTGCGACGCCCGACAAGATCATCCAGAACCCCGGGTCGCTCGGCACGAAGCTCCCGCTCGGCGGGATGCAGGCGCGCGTGAGGCCAATCGACGAATGGACGCAGATCTTCAACGATACGTGGCGCTGGTATCGCGACTTCTTCTACGACGAGAACATGCACGGCCGCGACTGGAAGAAGCTGGGCGACACCCTGCGCGCGTTCATCCCCGACCTGTCGTCGCGCGCGGATCTCAACTGGCTGCTCTCGCAGATGGTGGGCGACCTCAACGTGTCGCACACCTACATCGGCGGAGGGGACCAGGGTCCCCAGCGCGCGCCCGAGGTCCGCACGTTCACGGGCCTGCTGGGCGCGGACCTGGCCGCCGACGCCAGCGGCTACCTGAAGCTCGGGAAGATCCTCGGCCCGACGGCCTACAACGCCGACCTCACGGCGCCGCTCGTTCGACCGGGGGTGGACGTCAAGGAAGGCGATTTCCTGATTGCCATCGACGGCCATGAGCTCAAGGCGTCGGAGAACCCCTACCAGTATCTCCAGGTGACGCGCGGCCAGAAGGTGAAGCTGACGGTCAACTCGAAACCGACGGCCGTCGGCGCCCGCACGATCGAGGTTGAACCGCTCCGCTCGGAATCGACGCTCCGCTACAACCGCTGGCTGTCCGACAACATCGACGCAGTTCTCAGAGCGTCGAACGGCGAGATCGGCTACATGCACATCACGGCGATGAGCACCGACAACGTCGGCCAGTTCGACAAGTTCTGGCGCGCCTTCCGCTACAAGAAGGGGCTCATCATCGACGTCCGCGGGAACGGAGGCGGCTGGACCGAGTACTTCATCATCGACAAGCTCGAGCGGAAGATGACGGCGTACAACGTCTTGCGAGGGATGGAGCCCTTCCGCTATCCGGGCTCGACGACCACCGGCCAGGTCGCCGTGCTGTCGAACGAGTACAACGGCTCGGACGGCGAGGCGTTCATCGAGCACTTCAAGGCGCGCAAGCTCGGCACGGTCATCGGCGTCCCGTCGTGGGGCGGACTGGTTGGCATCCTGAACCGCCAACTGACGATCGACAACGGAACGGTCGAGCAGTCCAACAACTCGTTCTACAACGACCAGGGGAAGTGGATCGTCGAAAGCCACGGCGCCGACCCTGACATCGTCCTCGACAACGACCCGGCGTCCGCATCGGCCGGCCGCGACGCTCAACTCGAGAAGGCCATCGAGGTGCTGCAGAAGCAGATCAAGGAGAAGCCGTTCACCTTCCCGGCCAGACCGAAATACCCGATCCGGTAGCGGGGTGAGCCACGCCGGGGACGTGGAGCTCGCGGAGGACGCAGAGCACGCAGAGACGAACACACCGTTCGCATCTGCGTACTCTGCGGATTCTGTGAGGCGTTCCGGCCCTGTCCACCAGAACCAATCGATGAGCCCCGACGTCCAACCGTTGGGGGACGCCTCCCGCCCGGCTCCATTTGACTCGCGTCCGCGTCTGCGGTTCCATAGCGGTAGGCGGGCGTCTCCCCCACGCCCGCAGCACGTGGATGAGGCGTCGCCATGAATCTCCGTTCGAGGTTGACGTTCGCGTTCTTCGCCATCTCCGTCGTCCCGCTCTCCGCGGTGACGCTCTATTCCCACTACTCGTCCGAACGGGCGCTGCGGCGGGCGGCCGAGCAGCAGGCCCAGGCGCTTGCGGCCGACATGGGCCACCGGATGGAATGGGTGACCGCCGATCTCGGGCGCCGGATGGACCGCCTGTGGCCGGAACAGGTCACCGAGCAGGCGGACGCCCGGCCGACTCGACCGGCCGGCCCCGAGGGCGTTCGGCCGCAGCCGTCGCCCTCCGAAGCGATGGCGGGGCACGTGGCGGGGACACTCGGCGCGATTGCGCCGATGCTCGAGTCACTGGAACTCGTGCCGACCGTGACCACCCCGCCAGCGGCGCCGTACTCCGGCTCGGACCGGGCCCCACTCCCCGTCCCGCCTCCGGCCGAGGTCGACCACTCTCGGCGGCGGCCGACGGCAGAGGAAACCGTTGCCAGGCGCGATCGCGTCGCCGCTGTAGCCGACGCCCGCAAGACCGTCGGAACCCGCAAGATGGTCGTCGAGATGTCGCAGGTGATCGCGCAGGCGCTGAAGCCCTACGCGAGCGGAAACGCGGGCACCAGCGCGACAGAGATGGCCGCCTGGAACAAGGCGCTGGCGGATCAGATCGACCGGAACGTCGCCAACCTCGGGCCGGTCGAGACGAGCCAGGCGCGGAGTGGCGCAGCCGCGGTCGGCACCGCTGGCGGCGAGAATTCGCCGCGACCACAAGGAGCGCCCGGACGCGTTCGCGCGTTCACAGTGCTCAAGGGCAACGCGATCAACACGGAGGTCCAGCGCGACGGCCGCCCGATCGGCCGCATCAGCGGGACGCTCAACATCGACCGGTTGCTCCATACGGTGATGTCGCTGAACCGCCGCGACCGCCAGGAGATTCCGTTCGCGGTGGACGGCGACGGGCACCTGCACGCACCGCGTGCCTCGGACGAGACCGTCATCCGGTCGCTCGGCCTCGCGTCGGCGCTGCCCGCCGGCGGTATCTCGGTGCGCTCGGTCAACGACTGGGTCGTCGCCACCCGGAAGGATCCGTCCGGCAGCACCTTCGGCATCGCGCGCCCCATCGGCGACGATGTCCGCGAGTTGCGCCGGGTATCGGCCCGGAACTTCGGCCTCGGCTTCGCCCTGATCGCGCTGGTGTTCGCGGGCAGCATCCCGCTGGCGGGCGGCATGACCCGAAACCTGCGCACGTTGATGGACGGTGTGCAGCGGCTCGCGCGCGGCGACCTCGGCACCCGGGTTCCAGTTCGCTCGCGCGACGAGTTCGGCCGTCTCGGCGTGGCCTTCAACCAGATGGCCGAGAACCTTGCCGCGCACGAAAAGCTCGTCGTCGAGCAGGAACGCATCAAGAGGGAACTCGAGCTCTGCCGGCAGATTCAGACCGAGATGCTGCCGCACCAGCCGCTGCGCTTTGGCCTGGCCGAGGCGCGCGGACTGTCGATCCCGGCGCGGGAGGTCGGGGGCGACTTCTTCAACTACTTCGTCCTGCCCGACGGAGGCATCGCGTTGCTCGTCGGCGACGTCTCGGGCAAGGGTGTCGGCGCGGCCCTGCTCATGGCCAATGTCCAGGCGACGCTGCGCGCGCGGCTGCCGCTCGAGCAGGATCTCGCGACGCTGGCCGACGGCCTCGACCACGATCTGCAGGCGGCCACGCCGTCCGAGGTCTACCTCACGCTCTTCGTCGGCATCGTGGACCCCGTCCGGCGCGTCCTGCGCTACGTGAACGCGGGCCACAATACGCAGTTCGTGCTCCGCCGCGACGGCGGCCTCGAGCGGCTGGCTTCGACCGGCCGCCCCCTCGGTCTGCTCGCGGGTGCCGGCTACGAGGAACGCGCCGTGACGCTCGGCGAGAGCGACCAGCTCTTCCTCTACACGGACGGGATGGTCGAAGCCGAGAGCGAGACGGGCGAGTTCCTGGGCCCCGAACGTCTCGAATCGCTGCTTCTGGAGGGCTTATCCACCGACGTGGAGGCGCTGCTCGCCCGGGTGGAGTTGGCCGTGCGTGAGTTCCGCGGCGCGGCCGAACCGTCCGACGACGCGACGATGATGGCGTTCAGGTTCGGACCGACACCGGACGTCGCGGCCTCGCCAGGCGTCAATCAGACCGCTTGATTCCCCACCGCGCCCGCAGTAGCATGACGCGGCTTGCCCCCGCTCTCTTTCACCCGGAGGTTCTCATGGCGAAGTGCGGATCGAAGTGCGGTACGAAGAAGGCGGCGCCGAAGAAGAAGGCCGCCAAGTAGCAACATCGGACCATGGTGCCGGCCTTCCAGGCCGCCTAAGATCGGCCGGCACCGTTCGGTCGCACGAGGTTTCGCCGTCGCACCGGACTCCTCCACGTCACGTTCTCGTTCGCGCTGCTGCCGGCGCCGAGTGATTCAACGTCATGCCCGATCTTCTGACGCCGCTGTCGTTGGGCCCTCTCAAGTTTCGGAATCGGATCGTGATGCCACCGATGTGGTCCGGTCAGGCCACGCCGGAAGGCCTCGTCACCGACAATATCATCGACTACCACCGCCGGCGCGCGGCTGCCGGGTGCGGGCTCGTGATCGTCGAACACGCATTCGTGCACGCCCGTGGCCGCCACACGCCGACACAGCTCGGCGTCCACACCGACGCCACCCTCGAAGGCTTGCAGAAGCTGGCCGCGGCCGTCCGGTCCGAAGGCGCCGTCGTCTGCCTGCAGATTTCCCACGCCGGATCCCGGGCGTCGTCCCGCGTGCTCGGCATGCGTCCGGTCGCACCGACCAGCGTGCGCCACCCATACGAGGCGGAGGGGGATATCCCCGAGGCCCTGACGGCGGGCATGATCGACGAGATTCTCCAGGCGTTCGGCGACGCCGCCGTCCGGGCGCGAAGCGCAGGCTTCAGTGCCGTCGAACTGCACGCCGCGCACGGTTTCCTGTTGTCGCAGTTCCTCTCGCCCCTGACGAACCTGCGGACCGATGAGTACGGAGGCCCGATCGAGAATCGATCGCGTCTGCACCTGGCGGCGCTCGAATCCGTTCGCGCGCGACTCGGCCAGGACTTCCCCGTCTTCGTCCGCCTGGGCGCGCACGACGAAACAGCCGGCGGCCTCGAGCTCGACGACTCGTGCTGGACGGCTGTGAAACTGGCGGCGGCTGGCGCGTCACTCATCGATGTCTCGGGAGGCCTCCAGGGCTCCCGCGGCATGGGAAAAGGCGCTGCGTACTTCGTGCCGTACGCGCGAGCGATCAAGGCGGTCGTCACCGTCCCCGTACTCGTGACAGGCGGCATCTCCGAGCCGGCCCTCGCCGACCGCGCGGTGCGCGAGGGATGGGCGGATCTGATTGGCATCGGCCGCGCGATGCTGAACGACCCGGACTGGGCGCGCAAGGCGATCGCGCATCTGTCGATGGCGCGTCGGCCCAGTTGACATTGGCTCTGGACTCTCGACCCTGACACCTGACCCCTGGATCCTGACTTCTGACGTCTGACTCCTACTTATGAAGCACCGCGCCATCCTGCTCTTCGCCGTCTCGTGCCTCCTCCTCGGCTCCGCCCCGAAGGCCGACGATGGGATGTGGACGTTCGACAACCCGCCGATGAAGATCTGGAAGGAGAAATACGGGTTCGAACCGACACCACAGTGGCTCCAGCACGTGCGCCTCGCCTCGCCCCGCGTCGAGGGGGCTTCTGGCGCCTTCGTCTCTCCCGACGGCCTGATTGTCACCAACCAGCACGTGGCGAACGGGCAACTGCAGAAGCTGTCCACGCCCGAGCACAATTACGTGCGCGACGGCTTCTACGCGCCGACGCGCGAGCAGGAACTGAAGTGCCCCGACATGGACGTCAACGTCTTCGTGTCGTACGAGGATGTCACGGCGCGCGTCCAGGGGGCGGTGAAGCCGGGCATGAGCGAACGCGAGGCGGGTGAGGCCAGGCGGACGGCCACGGCCGCGATCGAGAAGGAATCCACCGAGAAGACCGGCCTGCGCAGCGAGGTCGTGAAGCTGTACAGCGGCGGCGAGTACTGGCTGTATCGCTACAAGAAGTTCGCGGACGTCCGGCTCGTCTTCGCGGTCGAGGAATCGACGGGATTCTTCGGCGGCGACTACGACAACTTCACCTATCCGCGGTACGACCTGGACGTCGCCTTCTTCCGCGCCTACGAGAACGGTCAGCCGGCGCACACGGAGTACCTGACCTGGTCCGCGAAGGGCGCGGAGGAGAAGGAGCTGGTGTTCGCGATCGGCAGCCCAGGCGCCACTTCCCGCCTGCTGACGATGGCGCAGATCGAGTTCCATCGCGACGTCATGAATCCTGTGCAGATGGCGGTGTGGCAGGCGCGGCTCGTCGCGCTGCAGCGGTTCAGCGCGACGAGTCCCGAAGCGGACCGCCGGGCATCGGCCGGCCGGCGCGGTATCGAGAATTCGATCAAGCGGCTGGTGGGGCAACAGCGGGGCCTCGAGAATGCCCGGCTGATGGCCACCAAGCGCGAGGACGAGCGCAAGCTGCGCGCCGCGGTCGCGAACAACCCCGACTGGCAGAACGCGTACGGCGACGCCTGGGATCAGATCGCCGCGGCCTACAAGCAGTACGCACCGTATGCGAAGCGCAACGCCTATTCAACACTCTCGCCGTCCCGGCTCGGCAGCCTGGCCACCAGCCTCGTTCGGTATGCGGACGAGATCCGCAAGCCGAACAGCACGCGGCTCGACGAGTTCCGCGACTCGCGGCTCGACTCGCTGAAGACGACCCTCCTCTCGCCGGCTCCCGTCTACGCGGACATGGAGGAAGCCCTGCTCGCGGGATGGCTCGAAGCCGGTCGGAAAACGCTGGGCGATGACGATTTGTTCGTCAGGGCGGCGCTTGGCGGCCAGACCCCGGCGGCCGTGGCACGGGCCGTCGTCTCGGCGACGAAGATCGCCGACGCGTCGTTCCGAAAGACACTGGTCGAGGGTGGCCCCGACGCCATTCTGAAGTCCGACGATCCGATGCTCGCGCTCGTGCGCCGAGTCGATCCGGTCATGCGCGACCTGCGAACATGGATCGAGCAGCAGATCACCAACGTCGAAACGACCAACGGCGAGCGGCTGGCCAAGGCCAGGTTCGCCGTCCACGGCAAGACGGTATACCCGGACGCCAACTCGACGATTCGCATCAGTTTCGGCACGGTCCTCGGCTACGAAGCCGGATCGACGCTCGTTCCCTTCAAGACGACCTTCTACGGGCTGTACGACCGCGCGGCCGGCTTCGACAACCAGGCGCCGTTCGCGCTCCCGCCGCGTTGGCTGGACAAGCGCTCCGCGCTCGACATGTCCGCCCCGCTCAACTTCGTCTACACGGCAGACACGATCGGGGGCAACTCCGGCAGCCCGGTCATCAACCGGAAGGCGGAACTGGTCGGCCTGAACTTCGACAGCAACCTGCCGAAACTCGCCAACCGGTACATGTACATCGACGATGCGGAAGGCTCGCGCGCGGTGGGCGTCCACAGCGCCGGCATCCTCGAAGCGCTGAAATCGGTCTACGGGGCGGACCGGATCGTGAAGGAGATCACGGGGAAGTTTGCCCTGCCGCTTCTCTAGGTACGCCGTCCATCCCGACAGGTTCGGAGCGAGCACCGCGACCACGGCCTTCATTCCGTCGTTTGCGACGTCAGGCCGACTGACGATGGGGCACGGACGCAGCTGTTCCTCCGAGCCGCGGCACCACCTTCGGTCCCGAGGCAGCGTGTCGGGTCCGAGTGATATTGAACGTTCGTGTCGTCGCCGGGCAGCCCCAAGCAGTTCGACCGGAGCGCGCGCCCATTCGTCGCTTCCATCGGGTTGGTATCCACCGCGTTGTTCGATGGAGATCGGTGCCGCTTGGTGCCCGTTACCTTCCCAGAATCACGTCGATTCCCGTAAGAACCAAGTCAAGCTTGGCCCGCGGGAGCTTGCCCACGCGTTCGGTGAGTACGGTCTGGTTCAGCGTCACCACCTGGGACGCGTTGGCGACCGAGTCCTTCGGAAGTCCCGTCACCCGGGCACTCAGCACCGTGTTGCCCGGAGCGTCCGCCCAACGGAGGTTGCTGGTCAGCGGCACGCACACGACAGTTGCGAGCCGGCTCCGGTTCAGCGGGTCCCCTTGAACCACGACAACGGGTCGTCGAAACGCAGGTTCCGAACCGGTTGGCGCCCGAAGGTCCGCCCACCACACCTCGCCTTGTCCGACTACCATTCGCTGTGCTCCAGCGTGTGGCGCGCCGCCCGAGCAACGAACGGGTCGCCTTGCTCGCCCAGTTGGTCGCAGACGCGGTCCATCGCCTCGGTCACCTCGTCCGGGCTGTGCCGAGCGACGTATTCCTGGAGGGCGCTGCTGAAGACATGGCTTCTCGATTTCCGAGTCCGGCGTGCCAGACGTTCCGCCTGCTCGAAGACCTGGTCCGGAATGGACACCGCCGTTTTCATACCAGTAGTATAACCACCGGGCGAGCCGGACTCAGCTCCACGACGTGGGGTTCACATCCAATCGATCCGTGCGTTGTCCGTCGAACTTGAGCGTTCGCCCGACCGGCGCTCGACCCGGCCGCCGCGCCGGTTGGGCGGTACGTCAACCCTCAGATCTGCCGGCCGGACTTGCACCGGCTGCGTGAACTGACCTTTCACGGCACGCTCTCCACAAAGTCTCCATGACGGGGGACGATTCCAGGGGACTCCGCCGACCAATTCGTGTTCTCTGTCGCCGCAGGGCTGAGGTGCCTGGGCCGCGTTGAGGCCGTGCCTCGAGTCGTTGGGCTCGAATCCCCTTTTCTGGCCGCGCAGACGGCGGCGCGGTATCATGAACCGAATCGGAGGTTGGCGATGAAACGCAAGCCCCTCTCGCAGCGCGAGACGGAAGCCCTTCGCGAGTTCTCCACACGCATCCGCGCGGCGCTCGGCTCAAATCTCCTGGAACTTCGGCTGTTTGGCTCCAAGGCCAGGGGCGACTCTCGGCCGGACTCTGATCTCGACGTACTCGTGGTCGTCACCGGTGATCGCGTGGGGGCTGAAGACCTG